>CAYRFY010000387.1:0-8050 GCA_964423635.1 uncultured Armatimonadia bacterium
GTCGGAGGTGTACAGGTACTCGAAAAGCCCGCGAATCATCCCCGCCGGGGCGCCCCAGGTGTCGTACACGCAGTTGATGGGCTCCCTCGGCTGGTACACCTCGGCCCCGAACTGCACCAGGGGATTGTCGGTGCGGAAGGTCTTGTACAGCCTGAGGATGTGCTCCATCGATCGGCGGGCGTCTTCGTACTGCCCCAGACGGAAGTAGGCCAGGATCATCCGCGCCTCGCAGGTGGTCCAGTGGCCGCCGTTGACCCAGGTGCCGAAGCCCCACAACCCCTCGGGCGCGGTATACATGTCATCCAGCGAGGGGTAGTTGGTCACGATCACGTCATGGGGCCGCAGGCCCGGTATCGAGGCGATCTTGTCGTAGATCCGCCGGGCCCGGGCATCGTCCACCACGCGCAGCGCCACGGCGTCGTGGTTGCAGACGGCCTCGAAGTACCCGTAGCTGTCGGCGCCATAGACGCCGTGCTGCGTGCCGTCGGGGTCCATGGACTTGACCAGATACCCCTCCTCGGCGGTCAATGCCGTCAGGCCCTCCTTGGCCAGGTCTCGCCGCTCCCCGTAGCGTCGCGCCCGCTCCGGCTCTCCCGCCAGCTTCTCCAGCTCGATGAGCCGATCCAGGGCGGCGATGTAGGTCACCGACAGGCCCGCCAGGTAGGCCATGTCGTAGGTGCCGTCGGGCTTGCGGTACCCCGCATAGCTGGGGGCGAGAAGGTTGCCCGCCGCCCCGGCGAGGAAGAGGTTGTTTTCCGGGTCGCGGCGGGATTCGATGAACTCGGCACACCTGCGCAGCAGCGGCAGATAGTGGCCGATGGCCTCCGTATCGCGGCTGATGAGCAGAAGCTCGGCCTGCATCACGAGGCCCGCGGCGGTGAACTCCAGCCCCCAGTCATGGATGTCAAGCCTCCCATCCCCCTGCTTGTACACGATCCAGTCGGGAGCCGCGGCGTCGCACAGACAGCCGTCCGGCGCTACCCAGTCGTGGGCGCCCTTGCGCTGGCCGTCGCCCATCTGGGAGAACCACAGGTCCTGGGAGTTTTGCAGAAACGTGGTGTACGGCTCGGTGAGGAAGGGCAGGGCGCAATAGGTGGGGCCGTAGCTGTTCTGGACCCACCACGCTCCCCACGTGGGGCCCTCGACGAATCCATTCCAGGCGGGGCTATAGAGCATGGAAAGGTTTTGCAGTTCCGGGTCGGGCCAGAACACGCGGGCGCAGGTATCCAGAAGCTCGATGTACGAGGCCTCGCCGTCGCCCGAAAAGAACCGGCCTTCGAAGGTGGTCATGGGGGTGCCTTCCTGGTGGATGGTGTCCTGCGCCCGGACCGCGGGCGTGCACAGGGCGCTGCAGATCAGGACGAGGGACGCGTTCAGCCTGAGGTAGGTCATGCCCAGGGCCCTCCCGGGATGGAGATACCGTCATTTCCCGGCGGGACGTTACCACAGTAGCATGGAGGAAGCAACCAGGGGGAGGAGAAGGAGGGGCCGGACCGGTGTTGACATCCTGTCACACTGCGGGGCGCAGGACGTCAGGGCAAGCCCCGAGCCGCCCGGAACCGGACGAACCGGCACCATGACACCCGCGGAGGCGATACGCGATGCTGAGCAGCGTCCTTCTGTCCGCCACACTCATCGTATCCGGCCTGGCAGCCCTACCTGCTTGGGCCGCGCCGGCCGCGTTCACCGTCTCTCCCTCCGGGAGCGACGCGGCTCCCGGCACGGAGGCAGAGCCATTCCTCACGCCGCAGCGCGCTCAGCAGGCGGTGCGCGACCTCAAGGCGCAAAGCGGCCTTCCCGAGGGAGGCGTGACCGTCTGGCTGCGCGCTGGGGCCTATCGCATGGAAGGCAGCCTGGAACTTACGGAGGAGGACTCCGGTGCCCCCGGCTCACCGGTTACCTACCGCGGTTATCCGGGTGAGCGGGCCCGTCTCGTGGGCGGCATCGTAGTACCACCGGACGCATTGCAGCCCGTGACGGATGCTGCTGTGCGGGCACGGCTGGAGCCCGCGGCGGCGGACAGCGTCCTGCAGGCCGACCTCACGGCCCTGGGCCTGACGGACCTGGGCGCCTCCTGGCCCCTGACCTTCCGCGGTTATGCAGGCTGGCCAGAGCTGTTCTTCGATGGTCGGCCGCTGACGCTGGCCCGCTGGCCGAATGAGGGCTTCGCGAGGGTGGCGGCCGTCGTCGACTCGGGCTCCAAGCCGCGCTGGAACGAGAAGCCCGATCGTCCCGGCAAGTTCACCTACGAGGGCGATCGCCCCTCGCGGTGGCTGCAGGCCGAGGAGGTCTACCTCAACGGCTACTGGTGCTTCAAGTGGTTCAATGAGTGCATCAAGGTCGCGGCCATCGACCCGAACGAGAGATCGATCACTTTCGCCGCTCCTCATGTGTACGGGGTGGGAGGGCCTTCGGGCGGAGAGTTCTTCGCCCTGAACCTACTGGAAGAGCTGGACACTCCGGGAGAGTTCTATCTCGACCGCAATAGCGGCATGCTCTACCTGTGGCCGCCGGAGGACCCGACGGGCAGAGAGATCGGACTCTCTTTGCTGGAGAGTCCGCTGGTGAGCCTCCAGGACTGCTCCCATGTGACAGTCCGCGACCTGACGCTGGAGTGCTCCCGGGGGCTGGCGGCCACCATCCGCGGCGGCAGTCAGAACCTGCTCGCCGGCTGTACCATCCGCAATCTGGCTACCGACGCGGTGAAAATCGACGGCGGCACGGATAACGGCATCACCGGCTGCGACCTTTACGACCTGGGCGGCGCGGGGATCTCACTGAACGGCGGCGACCGCAAGACCCTCACCCCCTGTGGCAATTACGCCACCAACAACCACATCCACCACTGGGGCCGGCTGTTCCGCACCCACCGCGACGCCATCTACCTCGGCGGTGTCGGCTGTCGGGCCGCCCACAACCTGATGCATCACGCACCCCACCATGCCATGGATTTCGGCGGCAACGATCACATCGTGGAGCTCAATGAGGTCCACCACGTGTGCCTGGAGAGCGATGACGCCGGGGCCATCTACACCGGCCGCGACTGGACGGTGCAGGGCAATGTGATCAGGCACAACTTCTTCCACCACATCGGCGGCGGCCCGGCCGTGGGCAACCAGGCCATCTACCTGGACGACACCGCGCCGGGCACTACATGCTTTGGCAATGTGATCTACCAGGTGCACCGGGCTTTCCTCATCGGCGGTGGCCGGGACAATGTAGCGGAGAACAACCTGATCGTCGACTGCGCGATCCCTATGCACATCGACAACCGCGGCATCTCCATGGTGGCCGACAATGACGAGAACTTCGACACCATCAAGACGCGCATGGCGGGCGTGCCGTACCTGGAGGAGCCGTGGCGCACGAGGTACCCGCGGCTTGCCGACGTGATGGAGGACGAGCCCGGGGTGCCGAAGCGCAATGTGGTGCGCAACAACGTGATCTACGGCTGCGGCCCCATGCACCTGGCCAATGAAGCCCGGGCCCAGGGGGTCTTCGAGGGCAACTGGGAGACCACCGAGGACCCCGGTCTTGTGGACGCGGCGCATCTTGACTTCGCCCTCAAGGCCGACGCCGCGGCCTACCGGCAAGTGCCGGGGTTCCGGCCGATCCCCTTCGACCAGATCGGCCTGCGGCGCGATGAGTACCGCCAAAGTCTCCCGGCCTTCGATCCGTGGATCGAGCCGGCGGCGACGGGCTTCCTGGGCGAGGTCGAGGTGACCATGGGCTCGCGCACCCGGGGGGCCGAAATCCGCTATACGCTGGACGGCGCGGAACCCACGCCGCTCTCTGCCCTGTACCACGAGCCGCTGAAACTCACGGTCACGACCACCGTGAAGGCCGTCGCCTTTGTTCCCGGCCAGGGGGAGCAGGGGCGCTCCGCCACCGCGCGGGAGACCTTCACCGCCGCCCGCCCGGGGCCCGACGGCGGGCTGTACCTCAGCGACCTGCAGGCAGGCGACAGTCTCATCCACGGCGGGCTGAAAAAGGACTGCAACTATACCGGCGGTCCCCTGGTCATCGGCGAAGTGGCCTTCGCCAGGGGCCTGACCACCCACACGGAGGCCACGGCCGAGGGCGGGCATTCCTTCGTGACATATCCGCTGAAGGCCGGCCTTGCCGGGGCCACTCGGTTCACGGCGCAGGTGGGCATCGAAAGCTCCGCGGGCAAGGAGGGGTCGGTGGTGTTCATCGTCGAGCTGCTGCGTCGGGGCACGTGGGAGCGGGCGTACGAGAGCCCGGTGATCCGGAGTGGCCAGGAGGGCGTGCCGGTGGCGATTGAGGTGGATATCACGGGCGCCGAGGTCCTGCGGCTGGCGACGACGGACGCGGGGGATGGGATCAACTCGGATCATGCGGCGTGGGGAGATGCGAGGGTGAGGTGAGAGGGCCGGGCGGTGGTCGTCGTTGACGTTCCTGGGGCCGCAGGCGTCTCGCCTGCATGCCGTTCGTGGGGCGGGCTTTCCAGCCCGCCGCCGTTGGCGCTCGAACCGCACCTCACCCCCGGCTCCCTCCCTTAAGACGGCGAGCGCTAGGAGAGGGGCGAACCGCAACGGCCGACGGCACTGATGTGGCCTCACCCCCGGCCCCTCGCCTTCGCGGTATGGCTGCTCAGGCGAGGGGAGCACGGCAACGGCGAACGGCGTGCAGGCTGGAAGCCTGCGGCCCCAGGAACGGCGAGCGTCGCCTCACGCCGGCACGATCTTCCCGATCACCCTCGGCCCCGCGGCGCCGGTGGCCGAAGGTACGTTCCCCGGTCGGCCGCGGAGGCACTCGCGGGCCAGGAAGGCGAAGGCCATGGCCTCCTTGGCGTCTGACGGGATGCCCAGCTCATCGCTGAGCTGTATCGGCATGCGCGACGTCTCCGCGATGGCCCCCATCAACGTGGGGTTGTGCACTCCGCCGCCGGAGGCGATGATCTCCCACGGGCAGTCGTCCGTGCCCTGGAGGCCGGCGATGATCTCCCCGATGGCTCGTCCGCAGGCGACCGTCAAAGAGGCCAGGATGTCGGCGGCCGACAGCCCCGGAGCCCGCCTCAGCGCCTGCCTCACAAAGGGCTCGCCGAACTCCTCGCGCCCACAGGAGCGGGGCAGGGGCTGTGAGAAGAACGGGTGCGAGAGGATCCACTCCACGAGCCCCTCGTCGACCCGTCCTCCGGCCGCCAGCTTCCCGTCCTCGTCGTATCCCGGGCTCCCCGGCACCAGCAGCGCCATGGCTGCATCCAGCGCCATGTTCCCCGGGCCGATATCGAAGGCCCGCAGCCTCTCCTCACCCGCACCGGCGGGGAGCACGGTTACATTGGCGATGCCCCCGATGTTGAGGACCGCGCGGTTCACCGTCTCCGAGTGCAAGAAGGTGTCGTCGAAATGCGGGACCAGCGGAGCCCCCTGTCCCCCGGCGGCCACGTCGCGCACCCGGAAGTCGCAGACCACCGGCACCCCCAGCCGCTCGGCGATCACCGCGGCCTCGCCGATCTGCAGCGTGGCGGCGGTGCCTGCGCCCTCCGCCCGTGGGGGCAGGTGGGCCACGGTGTGCCCGTGGCTGCCGACGGCCAGCACGTCTGCAGCCTGCAGGCCGGCCTGGGCCATCACGGCGGCCGCGGCCTGAGCCAGCAGCTCTCCCAGTGTGAAGTTCAGCCTCGCCAGCTCCGGCACGCGCATGTCCCCCGCGGCGCAACGCAGCAGCTCGCGGCGCATGGGCTCGTCATAGGCTACGGTGGAAAAGCCCAGTAGCTCGATGGGCGGGGGCGAACTCTCGCCGATGCGAACCGACGCATCCAGGATGCGAACCGACGCATCCAGGATGCGCACCGACGCATCCAGGATGCGAACCGCCGCGGCGTCGATGCCATCGGTGGAGGTTCCGGACATCAGGCCGATGAGGATGTCGTCGTAAGGCACAGGTCACCTCGGGTGGGGGATCGGGGGGGCACTTCCACACAGGATTGGCGGGGGCCTTCTGAGGGGTGCGGGCGGGGGCCGGGGGAGAGGCGTTGCGGATCGCGCAGGGAGCACCGGCGCGAAGGGCAGCAATCATGCCGTCGACTACTGAAGTGCTCATCGTGATATGCTGGTGCCCCCTTGCGCGCGCGGTCCTGCCGGACCGCGCGAACGACAGGGAGGATGGGGAGTGGGGCCTGATTCCACGGTCCCGCAGGGCGGGACCGTGGCTAGTATATATGCCGCCCCTTGCGGGGCTGACGCCGACGACACGGCTTCGTTGCCGTAGACGCCGTTGTCGTAGACGCCGTTCGCCGTTGACTCGCGACTCGCCGACTCGCGACTGCCTCCCCCAGCAGGCCGTCCCGGGGCCGGTGTGGAACCGGTTCTCAACGCTGCCCCACGCTGTGAAGGAGCTGAACTGCGATGAGGACTGCTTCGTTGGGCACCGTAGTGTGCTCGGCCGCGGTACTGCTGTGTGGAGTGCACTGCGAGGCCGCTTCGCTTGCCACAGGCGATGGGCTCAGGCTGGAGTTGACCGACGACGGGCGGGTGCGTGGGGTCTCTTGTGGGGAGACGGACGTACCGACGGCGGGTCTTGGCGGGTTTTTCCTCGCGGACTTCGCCGAGCAGCCGGAGCCGGAGAACCTCGTGGTCAATCCCGGCTTCGAACAGGGACAGGAGGGATGGAGCTTCGCCCGGGGCCAGAGCCTGGACACCGAGGTCTTCCACTCCGGGGCCGCCTCGGCGCGGCTACAAGTGCCGGGACCGGAGCCGGGCAGGAGCAATTTGGAGACTCGCGTCCGCGTCAAACCGCTCACCGCCTACCGAGCGGAGCTGTGGGTCAGGCGCCAGAACGTGGGGGTCTGCGGGGCATACATCTCGGAGCGCGATGATGCCAACAAGCTGGTGGGCCCACAGACGCAGGTTGGGGTGGCGATCCCCAAGACCGACGGTGAGTGGCACCGGCTGCGCTGGGAACTGACCACCGGGCCGCAGACCACCGTGTTGTCGTTTCGAGGGGATATCTACAACTCCACCGGGACCCTGTGGCTGGACGACTTCGCGCTGTATGAGGTTTCCGGAAGCGTGTTCGACCCCGTGGCGGGGAGTGTAGCGGCGACCGAGGAGGGCCTGAGCTTCGAGGGCACGCTGCCGGCGCGGGGACTTGAGCTGAGCGCGACGTATCAGGCGGATGGAAGCTGCATCCGCGTGGACGGGGAGGTGCGCGACAGCACGGGCCGCGATCGGGCGATCGGCGTCAGGTTCTCGCTACCCGTGGACCTGGCCGGCTGGACGTGGCATGACGACAGCGAGGAGCGGCGGCAGGTCGGCGACGGTCCGGCGTTCTCGCGGACGTATGCCTGCCAGTCCGGCGTGGGACAGTGTTCCGTGTACCCGTGGTCGGCGGTGAGCGGGAAGGAGGCGGGCCTCAGCCTGGCCCTGCCGCTGTCGCAGGGCCCGCGGAGCTTCATATTGCAGCACGACCAGAGCAGTCGGCAGCTTTCGGCGACGTTCTTCTTCGGCCTGACGCCGAACTCGGGGCACCATCCCAGCCGAGCGCCGTTTTCGCTGGTGCTCTACCGCCACGACCCCGCCTGGGGCATGCGCTCGGCCATGGAGCGGTACTACGCCCTGTTTCCCGAGAGCTTCGTGAAGCGCCCGACCTTCGAGGGCTATCTGAACTACGCCAACCTCGAGCGGTTCGATCCCGCCACTCACGAACTGGTGGTCTCCAATACCCACCGCCTTCCGGATGCGTCGGATTTCGGTGAGGGCTATGTGTTTTTGGACCACGTCCACGGCTGCTACGACTACCGGCAGGTCCCCTACGACGACCCGCAGATGCCCTCGGACGAGACGGTGCTCTCGCTCCTGCAGCAGATGGTCAAGGAGGAGGAGAGCAAGCCCCGCGGCTACGTCCCCACCGCCGCGACGATCAAGAAGATCGTCCACGGCCGCGGCGGCAAGATCAGCTACATCGGCGACACCCGCTACTGGCGGCCGCACGAGGGGTACAACCACACGGACAAGGCGGGCTGGGGGCTGAACTTCCGCGTCAACGAAGACCCCGATGTCTCCGACGTCCTGGCACGCAAGAGATCGGA
>CAYRFY010000388.1:0-8047 GCA_964423635.1 uncultured Armatimonadia bacterium
CGAGCGTTTCTACGGTAAGCCCGTGTTGGGATTTGGTGATGTCAAGCTTGCGGCGGGTATGGGCGCGGTACTTGGCCCGGGAGTGTTGTTCGCGGCCTGGTTTCTGATCTCGGTGGTGATCGGGGCGGTGGTGGGTCTGGCGCTGATGGCCCTGCGCGTCCGCGGTCGGCAGGACTACATCCCCTTCGGGCCCATGCTGGCGGCGGGCGGCGTGGTGCTGCTCTTGTTCCCGGAAGTGGGGGCCCTTGTAGTGTCGTTGTACGGGGGTTAGCCGAGGCGCGTGGTGGTTGGCCCGGCGGGGGAACACAGCGGAGCCGGGCGTCCGGCGAGCAAATCGCCGGGCCCCGGAAACAGCCCAGGCAGACTGACCCCGCCACGCATTAGACGCGAACCGATAGATTGCATCTCGGTCTCGGGTCTTTGTCGCAATTCTGTGCGCGTCGCAGTTCAATGGACGCGACAACACGGCGACACTTCGGGAGTGCCGCACAATGTCGGTTCCTCAACGTAAACAGCCTGTGGGGCGTTATTGGCCGCAGGTTTAGTGCGTCGGCACAACGGGTACAAAAAGCTTAGCCCGGGGGCCGGGGTGTGGCACCCTGATGCCGAGGGAGCCCAACCGGCTCACCACCAAGGGGGTAGCCGAATGTCGAGAAAGTGTGTGCGAGGCCGAGGATTCACGCTGATCGAGTTGCTTGTTGTTATCGCGATCATCGCGGTGTTGGCGGGCATACTCTTTCCCGTGATCCGCGGGGTGCGCGAGAAGGCCCGACAGAGCAAGTGCATGGCCAATTTGATGGCTCTGAACCAGGGCCTGAGAGCGTATCTGGCCGACTATCACCGCTACCCCTTCCGGCCGTACTGGGATTCCGGGCTGAACCGCTATATGGGCGGCGTGAGTGCCCTGTACCCGGATTACGTGAACGATAAGGCCGCCTTCATCTGCCCCAATGACAGGGTGCAGAATCCCCCGGACGGCTATTCCACCTACAACGGCGTGATCGTCGGCAGCGGGACCGACGCCTGGGAGTTCGAGTCCCAGTCGGGCGGCACCGGCAGCTCCGGCGAGTTGTGCAAGATAACGTACAACTATGGTGGCCGAAACGCCGACGGCTGGGACATGTCCCGGCACGACGGGACGCGCTGGATCACCGAGCAAGACCCGGTGGGCGGGGCGGTTCCGGCCTGGCTGGCCGCGGATGGCAAGAGGTGGCGCGGGTACCCGCGCCTGATGAACCATCAGGCGCCGGACAACACGGTGACCCTGAACTGCACCGCCCACCGCTCCTTCTACGGCGACGACTCGGACACCACCAAGTGGCGTGACCCCATCGTGAGACTGGGGGGCGGTGCGCAGACTGTGAGCTACAGTCAGTGGCAGACGCCCTCCGGCTCGGAACAGTGGAAAACCCAGAAGTGAAGGTGCCGCAAGCAGAAGCTGGGGGCTGCCGATCGGCAGAGGATGCCGTTTGCAGCCCCATGCTTCGTGGCTGGACGGATGGCACACAGAAGCGAGACGGGAACGTAGCGGAGGCCACCCCATGGCAAGATCGGTGAGAATTGGGCGTTCGGCAGGACCCAGGGCGTGGCGCGCCAAAGGCGCCATGGGGGCTCGAGCCGGCTTGACCCTGGTCGAGCTGCTGGCGGCGATGATGGTGCTGCTGGTGGGCGTGTGGTCGGTGGCCGCCCTATTCCCGAAGCTCTCACGGGGCATCGTGCAGGAGGAGCGGCGGATGAACATGGCGCGCCAGGTGCAGGAGCTGGCGGCCTCCTATCGCGCGGACCCGCTGGCGGCCGAGCTGTCCACCACACCTTTGCCTCTGCTGGCCAGCGACCCGAACAATACGAATACCGAGACCGCCGATCCCATCGCCCGGCCTCAGGACCCCGACAGCACGTCCATCGCCGAGAACCCGCCCAACAGCCGGGATGACTGGATGTGGGTGTGGGGCGAGACCTTTGTGATCCCGGAGCCCGCCGTGCCCGGCGGGGCCTCGGTCTACCTGCCACGTGCCGGCCTGCTGGATCAGACCGACCACTGGTACGACCGCGCCGACGCGACACTCACGGATCATTCAAACAGGGCCACACGGCACACGGCCGGTCTGCAGGTCTTCGAGTACCGGAAGCTCAAGCGGGTGGCTAAGGCCTCCCAGGTGCAGGCGGTGAGCAATTCCTACTTCCTGCAGGACGACGGCAGGCTGCTGAGCAACCCCACCACCGCGAAGCTGCAGATCAGCTACTCGTGGTACGACAGCTCTGACGGTTTCATCAAGCGCACGGCCCGTGAGTGGGTCCTGCCCTACGAGGGCGTGGATGCCAACATCGTGGACGCCGGCGGCGCCGTAGTGCCCGGTGACGAGCAGGTGTGGGCCGTGTACGAGTTCGGCGTGGCGGGCGCTCCCTCTCCGCGCCACTGCGCCATCGGCGCCCCGTACCGGCAGGCGCTGTACTTCGATCCGCGGGACGCCGGGACCCGGGTGAGTATCAACTATCGTGCCCTGCGGGATGGTGGGCGGCGGGAACTGCTCATGCAGCAGAGCAGTCGGATACCCCAGGCCGTGGTGGACCCCAACCAGGGCAGCCAGCTCACGATCCCGCCGGTCAAGCTGTCCTTCGAAGGACTGGACGACGAGCGTCCGCTACTGAGTCTGACGCCCAGCGCCGGCCGCGAGCAGAACGTCTATCTCCTGGCGGTGTCCGAGCGCGACGGGGCCTGCTTCGCCTGGGAAGCCGTGCTGGACGGCGGAGCCGTGAACCCGGCACTCACCTCGGAGGAGACGGAGCCGCCCGACGACCGCTTCGCCTTCCGTAATGTGGACTTCATCCGAGGGACTGTGGAGTTCAACCCGTACCATCCGGGTGTGATGGCCCACATGGGTGACCCGGTGCGGATCCTGTACCGGACGATCGACGAGAACTGTGTGCGGCTGCAGAAGGCGCCGGCGCGGTTCACCCCGGTAAGCGCGAGCACGGACGCCCCGGCACTGGCGGCCGCGGGGTGGTACAAGATGGTAAGCGAGCGGTACAAGATCGGGCGCCGGGCCCGGGCAGGGTCCTTGCCGCCGGTGACGTACCTGTACGACTTCTCCCGGCATCTTGAAGACCAGGCCGTGCAGGTGGACTATCTGGTTCAGCCGGCGGGGGCTGCGAGCCCTGTGCGGGTGAACGGTGAGGTGCACGTGCTGGCCGACCTGCAGGACCCGGCGCTGGGGATGGGCTGTGTGCTCAACGAGACCGACGTGGTCGGGGTGTTGGAGGTGCGGGGAGTGTCCCTGCGCGTCTCCGGGTGGTGGCGGACGTCCACGGGCGGTGTGAGCATGACCGACATCAGCGGCATCCTGTTCCCGGGGACCTAGCGGCCCGGCCGAGAGGCTGCGTTCGCACGGGAGTGTTATTCTGAGAGCGTCCGCTCCCGGTAAGAGCAGCTCGAAGAATCTCCTGGGATATCGCGAGATCCTTCGCTATCTCGCTGCGCGAGATTGACGCTCAGGATGACAAAAACCGGGCCGGCCGGGTTTCTCGGCCAGATCTCTAGAAGCCCGGCCGGAAGGCCCGGCGCAGAGCCCCGCAGGCGTGGAAGCACAAGGGCGTGAGCCCTGAGCCGGATATCTGGATAGAAGGAAGATCGATATGAGGCGGACCCGGCGCCAAGGCGGATTCACCCTGACCGAGCTACTGGTCGTCATGGGGATAGCGGCCATGCTTGTGGCGATCACCGTGCCCACGGCCTCCACCATGGTCAAGGGCAACAAGGCCCTCAGTTGCGCCAGCAACCTGCAGCATCTGGGGCAGGCGGTGAAGCTGTACATGCTGGACGAGGGCGGGCCGCCCCCGCGCTATCCGGAGAGCGGAGCACTGGTCGGAGCGGGGTTCCGGGCTCTCCTGGATACGGGGTACCTCCGCAGCGATCACGTGCTGCACTGCCCCTCCGATCAGCCACACGGCATCGGCAATCCGCTATTTGCCGAGAGCTACTCGGCCGAGGACAGTGCGGCCAATGCCGATGGTCCCGGTGACTATGCGACCTTCAACAACTACAAGTACCTCTCCTGTCGGGGTGTGTCGGACCCCACCGACGTCGACTATCGCCGCCAACTGCAACCCCTGGATGAGGTCTCGGGGTTGCCGATTTTCAGCCGGGGCTGGCATCCGGATGACACCACTTTGATCTGCTGGTGTAACTGGCACGAGCGGAGCATCACCAAGAGCGGCGTGGGCGTCTACCTGGCCCTGTACTGGGACGGATCGGCGCGGCGGATGCGCAATGTCTTGTTCCAGAGCGGGGCGACGACTCCCGCCGCGTGGAGGGTCCATCCGGACGAAGAGCCGACACCGTAGATGAGTGGAGCGGGACGTTTGGCGGGATGCTGAAACGGGAAGGCTCTTGGCTGGACGTTCACCGGGGTGAGGGGAGTAAAGCCGGTAGCGGCAGACAAGGCAGCCCACCGGGATGTGAACAGGATACCGCCCCCACGGGGCGTCCGGAGTGTGCGATGTGAGTATGAAAGAGTGCGGCAGCGTGATGAGAATGGGACGTGCGCGCCGAGGGGGCTTCACCCTGACGGAGATCCTGGTGGCTTTGGCCATCATGGTCATCCTCTTTGCGCTCCTGTTCGCACCGATGATGGTGGGCCTGGACTGGGTCACGACGGGCAGGGCCAACGTCAATCTCCAGGACGCCTGTCGCCTGGCCATGGAGCAGATGCGCCGAGAGATCAGCGAAGCCGTGTACGTCCATCCCACTCCGGGCGTGGATTTCAGCGGCGCCGACGGCACCTGGGGCACGGATGACGACACGCGCATTCCCAACTACTCACAGATCCTGTTCAACCCCCCGGCCCGAGACGGCTCGGGGCGAGTGGTGAACCCCCCGCAGGCGGCGGTGGACGCCGCAACCGGTCTTCCCCTGGTCGTTCGCTATACGGTGCGGCAGGTTTACACGGGTGTGGAGTATTCCGACAGCAATCCCTTCGCTCTGTATCGCCAGGAATTCTTGTGGGACACAGGACAGGCCTACCCGCTGGGGAGCTTCGACTCCGCCGCGGTCTGGATGCCGGATGTGCCGCTGGTGGAAAACGCGCTGACCCCCAGTAATGGGGCGACCTTCTTGCCCTCCACAACGGTGACTTACACGGTGGCCGGACCCACCGACCCCACGACTCCTACGGTGTGGGCGGGCTACTACGATCCGGGCACTCTGGCGCCTGATGAGCGGGTCATGTACCTGTTCGAGGGGCTTCAGTTCCGTCCGGAGCGCATCAGCGGCGAGCGTCTGACCAGCACCAACGGGGTGCTGTACCGCTCCAAGTACGCGGGCTGGGACGGGACAACGCTGGGGCGCTTCGGCTGGGAGTTCCTGCCGAACACCGCGATCAACCGGTCGGACTTGGACCCGACGATCATGCTCTATTCGTGGGACTACACCACCGGCGGCTACACCAATCTCGCCGCCGGGATGAACAGTCGGGTCAGTCTGCCCCGCACGGTGCGGCTGCGCTGGTCGGCCGACAGCGGCTCGCTGACCTGCGGGCAGCAGGCGCGCACCGGGGTAACGGGCGGTTGGGCATACTACAAGCCCATCGATTTCTCCACGGCCAGCCCGGGATCGGGCTGGTACGCGGTGAGCACACCTTCGGAGATCACCGCGATCCGGCCGGTGACCGGACTGCCCCAGGATGCTGCGAACGCACCCATCGCCTATCGCGTCGATCCCAGTCAGGACGGCACGGGATGGGCGGCCCTGGTTCAGCCGGGCAGCGTCCGGGTGCGGGTGGTGGCCACGGAGCAGGGCACCGGGCTGCAGCGCACCGTGGAGCTCAAGCCCACCGCCAATTTCGACCAGACGAAGATTCGCGGCGACGAGTATTGCCCGCTGATCTACCGTCGGGACTACAACGGTGACGGCGCTCCGGAAGGCACCTGCGCCGAGATCCGTCTGTCTCGTTTCGATCCTCCCCGGCCGACCTCCAAGGCCCTGTTCGGGGACAGCGCGCCCACACTCTCCGGCTTCCAGTTGCAGGTGGTCTACTACTATCGCCGCAACTATGCGTACGACCCGACCCTGGACGCAGCGGGCCGAGACCCCTTCGTATCGGACCTGGCGAAGGTGGACTACTCGACGCGGACGATCCAAAACGTGACCATGACACTGCAGCGGCACGTGGAGCTCGAAGAGACCGGCACCCCCGGTGTGTATGCCCTGCCACCGAATGAGAGCCCGAACGCCGTACCTCTCCGCGAGCAGGTGATTGTGCGCAACTTCCCGAGGAACTCCTAGGTGTGCATGCGTGCATCGCCAGGCCGAAGCTTGACTTGACCAAGGCCACCGGAGGTGCGTCGCCAGTGACGAGGCATCCAGGCGCATTCCGTCCCCGGGGGCGCCTGACGGTCGTCTACTGCCGCAGCACTCGGGTCAACGCAAAACGCACGGGGCGCTCAGTCGGTAACATCACCCCCACAAGGTGGAGGCGAGAGATGTTCGGCACCAACCGTAGCTACCCACGGACGGGCCGGGAGGGCCAGGCCCTACTGGTCGCAGTCCTTCTCATGATGGTTATCCTGCTGACCGGCGTGCTGTTTGTCGCCATCGTCAGCTATAACCAGGAGCAGTCGGCGCGTAGCTCGGACGTCGTCGCCGCCCAGAGCCTGGCGGAGGCCGGCATCGAGTGGTGCAATACGAACCTGATAAACAGCCCCCTTGGGGCCGACTGGCGGCCGCCGTTCCGGGCGCTGGACCCCGGCGCCTTCAACGCCCTCGATCCGGACACCTGGCCGATACCCCCGGTCCTGGGCTCCGACGGCACCGACTACGGAGTTTACGGACCGCTGGGCGTGGCGGGCGATGAGGACGACTACTACAGCGACTTCGAGATCGCCCGGGGCTGGCACGGCGAAGTGGATGCGGCCAATCCCGCCGAGTACCGCCGCTTCGGCTTCGTGCGCATCCCCAATGTGAACGCCACCCCGGCCGGCACCGGCCTTCCCTCCGAGATCGCCGCCCTCCTGGGCAAGGGACATATCCTCGTCCGCGTCACATACGATCCGGACCCGCCCTACGAGCCCAACGACATCCTGACCGCCGGGCCGGACACCAACAGCGGGCAGATCAGGATCGAGTCCATCGGCGTTGTCGACGAGCAGGTGCCGGTGTTCCGCAAGCTGGTGGCCTACAAGCCCATCGGCCTGACCGACTACTCCCTGTTCGTGACGGACTCGGGCAAGAGCGGCCGGCCCACCAAGCTCGGCTTCGAGCCGTGGTCGGACATGGACTACAACGGGACGGTAGGGACCGGAGACTACCTGGGTCAGCGCTTCTACGGCGCGATCAAGGTCAATGGGACCCTGCAGCTCGGGGGCTCCAACACCAATCTGAGCCCCACCGGGTCCACCAACTACATCACTTTGACCACTGAGCCCACTCAGGCGGTGGCCGAGGTCCCGGGGATCAACCCCCTGACCATCGGCGGCGGGTACCTGCGGGATGATAAGGTGGAGGCGGGCGACAGCATTACCGAGCCCAGCCCGGCCAACCTGAGCACCTCGGTGGTCGAGCGGGCCGCGGACGGCAGCACCACGGCACCGGCCCAACTGGTTCCCAGCGGCACGGGGTTCAGCACCCTTGGCGGCCTGGTCCGGGACGGGTCTCAGAGCGTGGACGCCGCGGGCTTCTCGCGAGAGAGCAGGCCGCTGGCGGCGCCGGCGGCCTTCGAAAACGGCGGCGCCGACCGCTACCGGGCCCTGACACGGGACTCGGGCGACATCCGCACACTCACCCCCGAGGGGTTGGTGAACCTCGGTCGGCTCGGACGCGGCCGGGGCATGTATATCGACAACGTCGAGGACCGGCAGTTCGTGGACTCCGCCGGAGTTTGCGATCTGGACATGCTTATCGCCGAGTGGATGCAGCAGTTCCCGGAGGGCGAGTATTCCGGCCAAAGCCAGGGCTGGAACGCCACCTATACTACGTACACCCCGCCGGGAGTGGAGATCGTCCTGTACCCCACGGAAGAGGCGGCCCGCGAGTTCGGCACCCCGCCGATCGACA
>CAYRFY010000389.1:0-7992 GCA_964423635.1 uncultured Armatimonadia bacterium
CTCCCTATCTCCCCCCCAGCCCAAATACCAAAGCATTAGACTTCCGTACAGGCTCCATGGGGGGCGCGCCGACCCCATGGCAGGTGATGGGTCTTCTCCCGACGAATCTGCCCGACCGGGCATCGGCAGGCAGCCGCTGCCACATCCGACCGGGAGGCCACCAGTGAAGACTCTGATGTTCCTCGATGATTGGCTGCTCGATGCGCGCATCGACGTGGACAGACACTTCTGCCGTGCCCGGTATGTGCGGGACATAGTCGCGCCCAAAGACCCCGTTCATCCCGCCAGGGTCACCTGGAACCCGGCCCTCTCATGTTACGAAACAACCCTTGGCTATCGCGGTGACAAGCCCCGCGTCCGCCACAGCGAGGATGGCCTGATCTGGCATAGGGGCCCCGCTCCGGTGCTGCGGCTCGAGGGCCCCGAACCGGCAGGCCTCTGCTTCGATCCTCGGGTGATCCTCGCCCCCTTCGGCGGGTTCGATGTATGTAGTCCGATGCTGGCGGACCGCTGGGACCCCGACCCGAGCCGTCGCTATAAGCGTCTCGTGTTTCCCTTCACCGATCGGGCCACGCGTGCGACGGGTATCGAGGGCGGGCCCGGACTTGTGGCCTGCTCGGCAGACGGCATTGAATGGACCGCCGACTCCCGGCACGTCTGGTTCTCGGTCCGCAACGGCTCGGACACACTGAACAACGTCATCTACGACCCCGGCCGAGGGCGGTGGCAGGCGTACTGCAGGCGCTACAACTGCGACCGGCGCATCGCCGTGTGTGAATCGGAGGATCTTCAGGACTGGACGGATCCCCGCATCATTCTCCACCCCGATTCGATGGATGGGCAGTGCGTGCAGTTCTACGGCATGCCTGCCATGGCCTACGAAGGCTACCTGATCGGCGCCGTGCAGAGGTACCGCGTCCCTCAACTGGACGAGGCCGAACCGCGCTGGGCCAAGATGAGTGGCAAGGTCGACGCACAACTGGCCTACTCCTACGACGGCCAACTGTGGACGCGCCCCCACCGCAAGCCTCTCATCGCCCGCAGCGCGCCGGGGACGCCGGGCCCCAAAGGGTCCCTGTACCCCATCCAGTTCCGCGTCGAGAAGGACCGCCTAGTCATCATGGCCCTGGGGTTTTCGCAGCACCACGGCGCCCCCGAAGGGGAGACGCCGCTTTGCGAGTACGAGCTGCGCCGCCACGGGTTTTGCTACCTCGAGCCGGTGGGCGACCGTGGCGAAGTCCACCTGCGGGCCATCTGCCCGGAGAAGCCGGGGCGTGTGAGGCTCAATCTGCACACCGAGCGCGGCGGCTACATCACCGGTCGAGTGGTGGAGTATGAGACCCTCAGCAGCTACGCCCCGATCCCGGGCTACGACTACGACGACTGCCTCCCGGTGAGTGGCGACAAGACCGGCGCCTCACTGCGCTGGAGCAAGCACTCGGACCTCCGCGAGCTGGCCGGGCGCCGCGTGCGCCTGGAGCTTCGTCTCCACGACGCCAGGCTCTATGCGGTTCGGGCCGACTGCAGGCTGTGGTACACCAACACTCCCGAGCCTGTGGAGTGGGTGTGAGCCCTGTTTGCTCAATTGCCGTGGTCTCTGACTGAAGATGCGTCCCGCTGACCGGTCCCGCGCCGCCACAAAGCCCGGACCGGTCATCGCCTTTTCTGCCCACCTTTCGCGCCGGCCTGGCCCCCCCAACGATCCCCCGCCTGGCTCATCTCCGTTACAGGACGTTTCCCGCCGTTGGCCGCTGCCGCACTTAAGGCCTACCCAGTCTGAGCCGATAGCAGACTCGCTGTTGCTGCCCGGCCAATCACACAAGCAAGCCGGAACCTGAGCAGGAGGTGGGCTCCATGTTCGATGCCCTCAAGAGACTTTGGAACGATGAAGACGGACTTAGCACTGTAGAGTACGCGCTGCTCCTCGTCCTGATCGTGATCGTCGGCGTTGCCGCCTGGACCACGCTGGGTAACAACGTGAGCGCGAAGGTCGGCGAGGTCAACACCACGATCGGTGGTGCCGCGTAGCGCTGCTCGGCTCGTAGACGCACTAGCTGACCAGGGCGCGGGGGCCTGTAAGCCAGGCCCCCGCGCCAGTCTACCAGCAGGGAGTGGCGACGGTGAAAGCGCTGATAGGCCTTTGGGAAGATGAGCACGGTGGCGTCTCGGTGGAGACCGCTCTTGTCCTGGTACTGATGAGCATCGTCAGCTTCGCAGCCTATCAGTCGCTGGGTGGGATCGTGGCCACCAAAGCCGGGCAGGCAGGAGATGCGCTGGTCCAATAGCGGCCCGCGAGGGCCATGGAACCGGTCTCCCGGCATCCGCGCAGGCGCAGGCCATCGGCGGGAGCCCGGTGCACCCGGTTCGACGTACCGGCGGCTTAGGTCGGGCTGCCCTCCAGGGCCCGTTGCCACTATCGGGGCCTCGGAGGCCCGCCACCGATCAGAATGCGCAAGACGCGTTCGTCGTCGCAGAGGATCATGGGTGACAAGCACACGCGAGGGCCGAGGGGAGCTTTTCTACGGGCAAGAGTCTCGCGGACCTATGGCAGGTTGCGCGATAGGGAGGCTCTTGGCTTGCTGCGGCAAGGGACCTCCCGCAGGTGGGGTGCGGCAATGAACACGGCACTTTGCAGAAGGGGATCACGATCCGCCCGCTGTGGCCACACAGGCCGGCGGGCCGTGTGGGTATGGGCTCTCGGTCGGGCGAAACCGGGTGGCACCCGGCGGGCCGGAAGTGGGCTCGTGCGTGGAGGGCGGCCGTGGAGCTTGGGGCGAGAGCCCCGGCGTGGCGACGACGGCGTAGTTGTGGTTGAGCTTGCGATTGTGCTGCCGATACTAGTACTGCTGTTGTTCGGCTGTCTGGAGATGGGGGCGCTCTTTGGCGACCTCCTGGTCTTGGTGAACGCGGCCCGCGAGGGTGTTCGGGCCGGCATCGTCGGGGCACCGACGACGCAAATTGACACGGTGATCCAGACCAAAGCCGGCTCCCTGAACCTGGAGAACCTGCAGGTCCAGAAGGACTGCAGGTTCCGGACCGGGACCAGTTGGTCTGCCTGGCAGACGCTGGGGGATGTCGGCACTGAGAACGATGCGATGCGCGGAGATCAGGTGCGCATCAGACTGACTTACAACCATCCGCTGGTTACCGGGAGGTTGTTCTCTATCTTGGCCGACGAGCCGGGGGGATCGACCGTGGAGATATCCGCTGCCAGGATCATGCGCCGCGAGTGACCGCCCCATCAGACGTCGGGCAAGACTCTCGACTGGGAGTCGAGCTCAATGATCCGCGTGCTACTGACGGAAGTTGCCCCCGGCGCCGCTGAGGGCATCCGGGCCGTGCTCTCGACCCACGACGAGATCGAGGTGGTCGGGTACCCCCGAGACGGGCTTGAGGCCGCACAGATGGCGGTGGCCACGCAGCCCGACATCATGCTGGTGCACGAGCACCTGCCGGGCATCTCCGGGCTCCAGGCATGCGAGCTAACCTCGCTGGCGGCGCCTGAGGTGGCCTGCATGCTCCTGTGTGACCGTGAGGACGTGGACACCCTCAAGCGCGCCATGCGCTCGGGAGTACGCGCCGTCGTCACACCCTCCACCACTGCATCCGAACTGGGTTCCGCCCTACACGATCTCGCCCGCGTCAGCAAAGCCAAGGATCAGAGAGAGTACGCCCTCGTCACCGACCCCGGCAACATGCCCCAGACCATCGCTTTCGTCTCGGCCCGGGACGGGGTGGGCAAGTCGACCCTCGTCACCAATCTCGGGACCGTTCTGGCCCAGCGCTACCCCAATCAGACCGCTCTCGTCGACCTCTGCGGGCAGTTCGGTAGCGCCGCACTCCTGCTCAACCTGCGCCCGGAGCACACCGTCATCGACCTGGCCGGGTTCGCCGGCGACATGGATATCGAGCTCGTCGATACTTTCATGGAGAGACACCCCTCCGGCCTTCGCGTGCTCGCCGGTGGAGCCAAGCCCGATCCGGCCTGGACGGACGCGCTATCCGTGGGCTTCGTCGCCTCCCTACTCGGGCTCCTCCGCACCAAGTACCGTTTCATCCTGTGCGATATCCCCACCCTTGTGTGGCCCGGAAGCCTCTACGCCGTCAGCCGCGCCCAGCAGTGCATTCTAGTGACGAGCCTCTTCGACGTGACCGCGGTCCGCGAGACCGCCTCTCTGATGGACGCTCTCGTTCCCGACTACGTGCCTGCGGAACGGCTCAGGATCGTCGCCAACCGCCTGTCAAACAGCGACTGGTTCAGCCAGGACGACCTGCGCAAGGCCACGGGGCAAGAAACCTGGCATCAGATACCCAACGACTCCCAGAACGTCTTCGCCGCCGCCAATGAGGGCGAGCCCCTCGTGAGCGCCAAGCCCACGCTGCCGTTCTCAAAGGCGGTCGTCGCTCTGGCCGAGAAGATCGCCGGCGCCGCCGGCTCGGTCGCCAAAGCCGCCTAGGGAGCCATCGCAGGAGGTCGAAGATCCAATGGTAGCAGAGCCTGCCCCCAGTTGGGACAAGCAGTACCTGGCAACCGCTCAGGACGGCGAGTCCGAGCGCCTGCTGCGACTGCAGGCCGACATCCATGAGAAGCTGGTGTCGGATACCGACCTGCAGGAGTTGCAGAAGATGTCTCGCTCCGAGCTGCTGGAGCGCATCGGCAACGTCGCCAATCAGGTCATCACCACCTCGCGCCAGACGCTGACCGCCCGCATGCGGCAGCAGGTGCTGTCCGAGGTCTTCAACGAGGTTCGGGGATTCGGTCCCCTGCAGACCCTCCTCGATGACGAGGACATCACCGAGGTCATGGTCAACGGCCCCAAGGTGGTGTTCGTCGAGCGCAAGGGGAAGCTGGAGGAGGCCAACAAGCACTTCCTCAACGACGCCCACGTGATGCGTATCATCGACAAGGTCATCGCACCGCTGGGGCGGCGACTGGATGAGTCCATGCCTATGGTGGACGCCCGACTTCCCGACGGCTCGCGCGTCAATGCCATCATCCCGCCGGTGGCGGTGACCGGCCCGTGCATCACCATCCGAAAGTTCTCCAAGGAGCCTTTCACCTGCGAGGACCTGGTCCGGTTCGGCACCCTGACCGAGGCGATGAAGGAATTCCTCCGCGCCTGCGTCGAGGCGAGGCTGAACATCATCGTCTCCGGCGGTACGGGAAGCGGAAAGACGACCACGCTCAACGTGCTGTCATCGATGATCCCCTCGGGCGAGCGCATCGTGACCATCGAGGACGCCGCGGAACTGCGGCTCCAGCAGCGCCATGTCATCACGCTGGAGGCCCGGCCGCCAAACCTGGAGGGCCGCGGAGCCATCACGATCCGCGACCTGGTCCGCAACGCCCTACGTATGCGCCCCGACCGTATCGCCGTTGGTGAGTGCCGCGGTGGCGAGGCCCTGGACATGCTCCAGGCAATGAACACCGGCCATGACGGCTCACTGACCACCGCGCACGCCAATACCCCCCGGGACATGCTGGCCCGTCTGGAGACGATGACGCTGATGGCCGGGACCGAACTGCCCTCCCGGGCTATCCGCGAGCAGATCGCGTCGGCCATCCACCTCATCGTGCAGCAGGCCCGGCTCCGCGACGGTACCAGGCGCCTGACTCACATCACCGAGGTCCAGGGCATGGAGGGCGACCAGATCGTCCTGCAGGACCTCTATCGGTTCAAGCAGGAGGGCGTCGATGCCACGGGCCATGTCATTGGCCAGCACGAGGCCACAGGCCTGCGCCCGCTGTTCGCCGAGCACCTGATCGCCGAGGGTGTACGTTTGCCATCTGAGTTGTTCCAGGCTTGGACAGGAGGCGGGGCAAGATGCCGGGCATAGTTCTGATAATCGGTGCAGTGCTGCTGCTCGCCGGCGGAGTGGTGGCCGTGCTGCTACTCAGCGGCAAGAACGACGAGGGTGCCAAGAGTGGGCTTCTGCGCCCCGAGCGCTCAGGGCCGCAAGCGCCCCGGGAGCCGGAGCAGGGCGACCCTGCCCCTCTGATCACCAAAATGCTGGATCGCTCGGGGATGAGCAAGAAGCTCCAGTGGGGGCTGCTGCAGGCCGGTCTGCTCGTACGGCCCTCCGAACTGGTGGCCCTCGCAGGCGGACTGGCGGCGGTCGGGTTCATCATCGGCCTGCTGCTGCACAAGCTCCCGGTGGGCCTCGGCCTGTTCGTTGTGGGCCTGATCTTGCCCTTCACCTACGTCAATCTGCGCAAGGGCCGCCGGTCCAAGGCATTGGTCAACCAGCTTGCCGAGGCGCTGGCGATGATGGCGTCCTCCCTGCGCTCCGGCTACTCGTTCATGCGCGCGATGCAGGTCGTCCGCGACGAGATGGACCCACCCATCGCCGAGGAGTTCGGCCGCGTGCTGGATGAGCTGAACGTGGGTGTCAGCCACGAGCGCGCCCTCAAGCACCTCATGGACCGCTGCCCAAACGGTGACGTTGAGCTGGTGGTCACCGCCTGTCAGATTCAGGCCAATGTCGGCGGAAACCTGGCTGAGGTCCTCGACACCACCGCGGAGATGATTCGCGAGCGCGTGAGGCTACAGGGCGAGATCAATGCCCTCACCGCCGAGGGTCGTCTATCCGCCGGTATCCTCACCGCCATGCCGGGACTGCTCGGGGTGATTGTGAGCCGCATCAGCCCCGGCTACATGGACCCGATGTTCCAGACCAAGGCGGGTCTCATCATGGTGGCGGGAGCCGTGCTGTCAACACTGATGGGGCTCCTGGTCATCAAGAAGCTCCTTGAGGTCGATATATAGCAAGGGTACGCACGCCGGGGCCCACCGTCCTCGGCAACGCCATGCCCTGTCCCACGTTGTGCCGCGAGCATTGTACACCACAAAACCTGTAGTGCCGTCGGCTACGGGCACGCGTCGGCCCGATGGAGCGCTGATGGACCATGATACTGATCGCGATCGCAGCCTGCGTCTTTATCGGAGTGGCATTCGCAGCTTTGAGCTTCGTCATGGAAGCCCAGTCCAAGACCATGTCCACGCGCTTTACGCACGTGGCGTCCAAGGTGATCGATGACGAGTACCCCGAGTCGCTCAAGGGCTCTCTGAAAGAGCGCATCATCGACCCGATCCTGCAGCGCCTCAACGAACTGGCCGAGCGGCTGACGCCGGCCGGTTCGGCCAAGGCCGTGGCCACGCAACTGGAGCGTGCCGGGCGTCCCTGGGGGATGAACCCTCAACTCTGGGCCCTGGTGCGCATGGGCTGCGCCTTCGGCGGCGTCATGCTGAGTCTGTTCGCGATGAAGCTGGTGCCTCTGGACGGGATGCTCAAGCTCTGTGTGGCCATGATTCCCGCGGCGGCCGCCATCATCGGCCCCAGCGCCATTCTGGACAAGAAGTGCAAGGCCCGCCAGGCGGTGGTCCGCAGGACACTGCCGGACCTCATCGACCTCCTGGTGGTCAGCGTCGAAGCCGGTCTGGGCCTGGATGCCGCCGTGCAGGAGGTCATCGACCGCCGCGAGGGGCCGCTGCTGGACGAGCTCGCCCGGGTTCTCGCAGAGATCCGCGTGGGCAAGTCCCGCCGTCAGGCCTGGCAGGAGATGGCGGCCCGCATGGACGTCCTGGAACTGAAGGTGTTCGTCGCCGCCCTGGTGCAGGCAGAGGAGTTGGGGGCCAGTGTGGCGGGGGTCCTGCGCGGCCAAAGCGATGCCATCCGTATGAGGCGCAGCCTCGCTATCCGTGAGATGGCCGCCGTACTGCCGGTGAAGATGCTCTTCCCGCTGATCTTCTTCATCTTCCCGGGAATGTTCGTCGTCATCCTCGGCCCCGGCGCAATCAGCATGCTCACAACATTCAAGGACATCGGCTTCTGACGACGCGGTCGCCTCCCCGGCGGCCTCAGCAGAGCCGTCCACCGGTCCCGGGCGCGCCAGATCGCGTCCGGGACCGCGGGTGTTCGCTAGACCTGACCGATAGCGTACAGTGCCACGACCTCCGCCACCCGCCCGTCCTCGTCTCTCCTCGCCATGGC
>CAYRFY010000390.1:0-7967 GCA_964423635.1 uncultured Armatimonadia bacterium
GCCGGCAGGCCGTACACGCCGGGGCGGACGGTCAGGATGAGCCGCTGCGCCGCCGCCGTGCGCACCGCTCGTGCCGAGACCGCCTCGGCGAGTTCGGCGTGGGTGGCGGCCCCGCCCGCGGCCGAGCCCGCCCTGGAAGAGGATCGCGTCGCCTTCAGCACCAACCGCGACGGCAACTACGAGATCTACGTAATGGACCCGGACGGCCCCTGGCTGCAGCGGCTGACCGACACGCCCGGGGTGCAGGAGAAGGACCCGTGCTGGTCCCCCAACGGGCAGAAGCTGGCCTTTGAGTGCAATGACGCCGAGATCTGGACCATGTGGGCCGACGGCACCGGGCGTGCCAGGCTGACCCGGGGCAAGGACCCCTCGTGGTCACCGGACGGCAACCGCATCGCCTTCAGCGATTCGCGGCACGGCAATCTGGAGATCTACACCATCCACATCAATGGCTACGTCACGCGCCTGACTTCCACCTCGGCCGATGAGACGTGTCCCTGCTGGTCCCCGGACGGCCGCTGGATCGCCTTCCAGGCCCGGTCCCCCGGCGGCCAGGAAGCGGTCTACACCCTGCGCGCCGACGGCACGGAGCGCACCTTCATCACCCGCGGCCGTCACCCCTCGTGGTCGCCGGATGGCGGCCGTCTCGTGTTCTCCAGCAACAAGGACAAGGGCTACGAGCTGTATTCAATCGGCGTGCCCCGAGGGGTCTCCACGAGGCTGCTGTCCAACGACTGGGCGGACCACAACCCCGCCTGGTCGCCGGACGGAACGCGCATCGCCTTCGACAGCCGTCCTGACACCACTGTGGAGAGGCAGGCGGCGGGAGATGACGAGGAGCTCGTGCTCATCGGCGCCACAGGACGTCCGGTGAGGCAACTAACCGGCAACCTGCGCGTCGCCGACATCGAGCCTTCCTGGCGACCGCGACTGCAGCGACTGGAACCGACGCCCGCCGGGCCCCGTCCGGCTCCGGGCGTGCACCTCCCGGCACCCGACTCTCGGCCCGCCCTGGAGCGATAGCCCACCACCTATCAGGAGCCCCTCAAGATGGCCCGCCGACCCATGCGCCCCGCGCTCGCGGCCACCCTCGCCCTGTCGGCGCTGTGCTACGCGGTCTCCGGCCCGCTCGCCGACCAGGCGCCGCCGGCCCGAATCGCCTACAGCACCAACCGCGACGGCAACTACGACATCTACATCATGAACCCCGACGGCGGGAACCCGCTGTCCGTGACCCGCACGATGATGGACAACGAGACCCACCCCACCTGGTCGCCGGACGGCAGGCAGCTTGCCTTCGAGGTGGACGGGGGCAAGATCGCCATCGTGAACCTCGACGGCTCCGGGCGGCGGGAGTTCGCCCGCGGCTGCGACCCCGCCTGGTCGCCGGACGGGGAGCAGATCGCCTTCTGCGACACCCGCCGGGGGAACCGCGAGGTCCACATCGCCACCCTCCAGGGTGAGACCCGGCGACTGACCAACACCATCCATGACGAGGCCAATCCCTGCTGGTCGCCGGACGGCGGCAGGCTGGCCTTCCAGCGCAGCCGCGCCCTGGGCCCCGACGAGGTGTGGATCATCAACGCCGACGGCTCGGAGCCTTACTACCTCGTCCGCGGCGTTGAGCCTGCATGGTCTCCGGACGGCCAGAGGGTCGCCTTCGTCAGCGACGAATACGGCCGGCTCGATCTGTATACCGTCAGGACCGACGGTCACGGCCTACAGCGGCTGAGCAATGACGACTGGATCGAGCGCAATCCCACCTGGTCACCGGACGGCCAATCGATCGCCTTCTCGCGCCAGGCCACGGGGATGGAGGTCCGCTTCTCCGGCGCGCACCAGGGAATCGTCTCGATCCCGACGGACGGCGGAGCGCGGCGTAGGCTGACACTGGAGTGGCGAGCCGAGTGCATCGACCCGGCGTGGGGACCGGCCCCGGCGCCTATCCCCGATGCTCGGCCGGGCGAAGCGTCGGACGGCTGACACCCCCTCGCGGCGGCGGCACCGCACTGTTTCTCCCTGGTTACCGCTTCCGCCCCTACCGCTCACGGCCAAATGCGGTTATAATCAGGCCTATTCAGCGTTCGATGGCCGCCGCCTGGGCAGTGCAGGTGGTTTGCGTGCCCGGTGCATCACAGCTCCGGGTGCGTCGGTTTCCAAAAAGCATGCGGAGAGTTTGCGATGAGTCAGAAGATACAATTCACCCGCAACTACAACGATCTGAGCACAGATGAGGGGTTCCAGTTCGAGTTCTACTGCGATCGCTGCGGCACCGGCTACCGCACCCGCTTCAAGCCCGCCGTGACCGGGAAGGTCTCGCAGGTGCTGGACGCGGCCGGCAGCCTGTTCGGCGGTGTCTTCGCCTCGGCCGCCAATGCCACCGACCGAGCCAGGTCGGCCGCCTGGGAGAAGGAGCATGACTCGGCCTTCGAGGCCGCCGTCGAGGAGATCAAGGCCGATTTCCTCCAGTGCCCCAAGTGCACGCACTGGGTCTGCCGGAGCACCTGCGTCAACGAGAAGCGCGGCCTGTGCAAGGATTGCGCTCCCGACCTGGGTGTGGAGATGTCCGTGGCTCAGTCCGAGCGCTCGGTGGAGGAGATCCACCGCCACGCCGCCATGGCCGACGAGGACAAGAAGCTCGCTCGCGAGAACTGGCGCGAGACCATTCGTGCCACTTGCCCCAAGTGCGAGGCACCGCTGGCGGTAAACGCCAAGTTCTGCCCCGAATGCGGGGAGAAACTCCAGTTCCTGGACCGCTGCCCGGAGTGTAACTCCAAGCTCACCCCCGGCGCCAGGTTCTGCCCCGAGTGCGGAGCAAAGCTGGGCCAGCAGGCGCCCACAGAATGCTCGGCCTGCGGCGCCGAACTGGAGCCCGGCGCCAAGTTCTGCCCTGAATGCGGGGAGAAGGTGGGCGGATAGGGCGACGCGGCGAGGTGCAGACCGCAGGCCGTGGGCCAAGTGGCTCCCGCGGCCTGCGTGGGTTTGTGGGGTGGCCAAGTGAGAGCACCAGGCGCACCGCGGGCATCCACAACGCAGACCCCGGTTCAGCCCTGCGAGACCCGCGCTTCCGGGAACGGCAGCGTCGGGGCAGGAGGAACTCACGTGTTCTACGTGCATGAACGCAATTTCGGCTGCCGCATCAACGATGAGTTTACCTTCCCCGGCCTGCGGCTGCTGGTGATCGAGAACGAGGTTATTCGCGTCACGATCCTGCTTGACAAAGGCACAGACGTTTACGAGTTCCTGCACAAGCCCAGCGACACCGACTTCATGTGGCGCAGCCCGCGGGGCGTCCGGCCGCCAATGATGAACCTCGACGGCAAGCCCTCGGCCGTGGGTCCGTTCTCCGACTACTACGAGGGCGGCTGGCAGGAGTGCCTGCCCAACGGAGGCCGCGTCTGCGTCTACAAGAACTGCGAGATGGGCCTCCACGGCGAGGTCTGGGGCATCCCGTGGCGACATCAGGTGATCGAGAACAGCCCCGAGTGCGTGAGTGTCCGTCTGTGGTGCCGCACGCCGCGCTCGCCTTACCTGCTCGCGCGCACGATGACACTGGTCTCGCAATCCCCTGTGCTGCGGATCGAGGAGGAGGTCACCAACGAGGCCTGCGAGGTAATGGACCTGATGTGGGGGCATCACCCGGCCTTTGGCCCGCCCTTTCTCGATGAGACCTGCATGCTGGACTGCAGCGCGAAGACCGTCGTGGTCGACGCCAACGTCGGTGAGGATTCGAGGCTCGCGCCGGGTCAGAGATTCCCCTGGCCCGTAGGTAAGACCCGGGACGGTGGGGACTGGGATGTCAGCCGCGTTACGCCCCCGGAGTACCGGGTGAGTGAGATGACCTACCTCACCGACCTCGAGGGCGGCTGGTATGCGCTGACAAACAGAGGCAAGGGCGTGGGCTTCGGCCTGTCCTTCGACACCGGCGTGTTCCGCCACATGTGGCTGTGGCAGTCGTTGGGTGGCGAGTTCGGCGCGCCCGCCTGGGGACGGCAGTACGTCATGGCCGTAGAGCCCTTCAGCAGCATCCCGGCCATCCTCACCGAGGCCATGAAGGCCGGGACGCACCTGACCTTGCAGCCCGGCGAGAAGCTGAGCACATGGATGCGCGCCGTGGCCTACGAAAGCACGGGGAGCGTTCAGGGAATCAATGACGAGGGTGAAATCAGCTAGATGCGGCATTCGCAGATAACGGACCTGATCTGGTGTGGCGGGCAGATACGTTCCCTGGACTGGGAGAAGCTGTATGACGAGGGCGTGCGCATCGACCTGAGCCTGCAGGAGGAGGCCAGGGACGACTTCGGGACGCTGCACCCCTTCGCCGAGCTCTGGCTGCCGGCGAAGGACTGGTATATGCCCACTCTTCCCCAGCTCGCCTTGGCCGCGCGGTTCATCGATATGGCGGTGAAGCTGCAGCAGGGGATCGTCGTGCACTGCAAGCACGGTATTGGCCGCGCCCCGCTCACGGTGGCGTGTTACCTGGTGACACAGGGCATGGGAACGGAGGAAGCCATCGGCTTCGTGCGCAACCGGCGCCCGCTGGTGGACCCAAATCCGGGCCAGGTCGCGGTGGTCAGGGGGTTTGAGCAGCTCTATGGACAGGGACGTTTCGCCGACATCCATGGATAGCGACAGGCCTCGTCTCCTCCTCCACGTCTGCTGCGGCCCCTGCATGACGGCGGTGGTCGAGCAGTTGCTGCCACAGTTCGACGTGGTCGGCTTCTGGCACAATCCCAACATCGATACGGAACAGGAGCACGAGCTGCGCCTGGCCAATGCCCGCATCGTGGCGGAGCATTTCGGGATTGAGCTCATTTGTGCCGACTATGATGCGCGCGACTGGTTGCGGGCTGTGGCCGGTCTGGAGCAGGAGCCCGAGGGGGGCCGGCGCTGCCCGGTGTGTTTCGACTATCGCCTGCGCCGCACGGTGCAGTACGCCTCCGCGCACCACATCGACCATGTCGCCACCACGTTGACCGTCAGCCCGCACAAGCCGCTGGATCTCATAAACCGCCTGGGCGCAGACCTGTGCGACGAGATGGGGATCCGGTTCTTGGGCCGCAACTTCCGCCTCGGCGGTGGCTTCCAGCGCAGTGTAGAGCTGAGCCGCGGGCTGGGCCTGTACCGGCAGAGATACTGTGGGTGCGCGTTTGCACGACGCGATGGGTGATCGTTTCCTGCCCGGAGGCACAGACCTCCCTGCCGTCGGCGACGGTATCACTCCCTCGGGCCAGGGGCACTTGGGCCTCGGTTCCCGGGGCCGGACAACGGACGACGGCAATGACGGTGGCGCACCGCAGGTCAGGACGATGCAATCCAATGTCGCCCCGGTGACGATGACCGGCATCCACAAGCGCTTCTTTGGAGTGCACGCCCTGCGTGGTGCCTGCTTCGAGGCAGCGGTAGGCGAGTGCCATGCCCTCGTGGGCGCCAACGGAGCCGGGAAATCCACCCTGGCCAAGATCCTCGGCGGCTCATTGCGCGCCGACCAGGGCGAGGTCCTGCTGTTCGGCGAGCCCGCGGTCATCCGCACCCCGCACGAGGGCATCAGCGCCGGCGTCGGGATGGTGCCGCAGGAGCCGCTTTTGGCCCCCAATATGACGGTCTGCTCCAACATCATGCTGGGGCGAGAGATAGAGCGCCACGGCCACCTGGATCACGTCGCGCAGCGGGAAGAGAGCACGAGGCTGCTTCGCACCGTGGGACTGGACGTCTCACCGGACGCCCTGGTGGCGGACCTTGACATCGCCGCCCAGCAACTGGTACAAGTCGCCCGTGCCCTGGGCTGGTCGGCGCGAATCTTGATCCTGGATGAGCCGACATCGGCCATCACCTCCCACGAGTGTCGGGCACTGTTCTCCCTCATGGCCCGGCTGCAGGAGCAGGGAGTCACGATCGTCTACGTCTCCCATCGCCTGCCGGAGGTATTCGCACTGTCCGATCGCATCACGGTCCTGCGCGACGGGCGGACGGTGGCGACGCTGCGGACGTGCCGGACAGATGAAGACGAGGTAGTCGCCGCCATGGCCGGGGCGGCGCGGGAGAGGCTGGAGCCCTCCGAGGCCGTTCAGGCGCCCGCCGGGCAACCCGGCGCTCCTCCGCTCCTGGAGGTCCGCGGCCTTCGGCGCGAGGGTGAGTTCGAGAACGTCGACTTCTCTCTGTGGCCCGGAGAGATACTGGGCCTCGCGGGCCTGGTGGGCTCCGGCAGGTCGGAGGTTGCCCGGGCGCTGGCGGGGCTGGCACCGGCCACCGATGGCCGGTTGCTCGTGGAGGGGGCGCCCGTCCTTATGCGGACAGTGGCCGCCGCTCGAGCGGCCGGCATCGTCATGCTCCCCGAGGACCGCAAGCTGCAGGGGCTCATCCCCCAGCTCTCGGTGCGCCAGAATCTGTCCTTGAGCGTGCTGGAGCGGCTGTGTGGCTTCGGGGGCCGGGTGAGACCGCAGGCCGAGAGCGCTCTGGCAGAAAGGTACCGCGGCCTGCTGTCCATCCGCTGCAGCAGCGTGGAGCAGACCATCTCGGAGCTCTCCGGCGGCAATCAGCAGAAGGTCCTTTTGGGGCGGGCACTGGCCTGTGAGCCGAAAGTGCTCGTCCTCGACGAGCCCACACGGGGGGTGGATGTGGGAGCCAAGGCGGACATCCACCGCTGGGTGCGCTCCCTGGCCGCCCGGGGCGTAGGTGTGATCCTGATCTCCAGCGAACTGGAGGAGGTCGCCGCGCTGGCGGATCGCATCGTGGTCATGCGGGAGGGGCGCTCGGTGTGCGAGCTCGCCGGGCCAGACACCACGGAGCAGGATTTGGTCGCCCTGGCGGCTACGGCGCAGGCACATTGAGGACTCTTTCATCTACCACCCAGCGGCCCCTCAGAGGGGCCGTACAGGAGGACCAACCATGAAACGCACCCTTGCCGCAATGCTCGTGGCCGCACTGGCCGTACTGCTCATCGGCTGTGACTCCACCGAGTCGACGGTCGACGATGACGTGGAATACGGCACCTGGGACCTGGCACGGTCGGTGATCCTCACCCGAACCGCCACCGTTCTGTCCCAGGCTCCCAGCGCCCTCACTGTGACCGATGCCACGCTCACTCTGTCCGGATCGTCCGTTAGCGGGGTCTCGACGGCCTCGGCAGGGACCGCGGCGCTGGCGATCGTCGTGGGCGGCGAGACCTGGACCTACTCAGGCACCTTCACACGCAACGGCAATGAGCTCGTGGCGCTGGACCTGGCCGCCACAGGCAGCGTCGCCGAGGGCTTTGTGGACTTGACCATGAATCTCTCCTCCTCCAGCACGATGACCGGCACCATGCAGTATCAGGATGGGGCCACCCACACCTACAGGGGCACCGCCATCTTCGGCAAGTAGGGACCGTGACGGAGGACCTGCCGGCCGCATCGCGATGACAGACGCCATCACAGAGGTCACGGCACCGAACCAATGATGAAATGGCGACGTTTTCGGCGTAATGGACGCATACTGGGGCTGCTTGCCGTGCTGGGCGCAACGTCGGCGGCACTCCCCGCCCTGGCGACACCCACCGGGCTCTCACACCTGGCGGCCCGCACGCTCGTGGTGCCTCCGGCTGAGCTGCTACGGGCCATTGAGAACGGCGACGGCGCCCTCAAGGGCATGGACCCCGATGCCGAGCGCTCTTTGGTGGCAGAGCTTGAGCAGGCCGGCCTGGGCCAGCGCCTGCTCAAGGTCGCCGTGGCCCGGGAGGGCGGGCGACCGGCGGCTCTGATCAAGGTTCAGGCCGGCGACTCCCAGAGCCGTCTGTTCTCCCTGGCGCAGGTGGAGGACGATGCTTTCCGCTCGATGCGGGCGGCGTTCGCTCTGCCCGAGGACCTGCAACACGTGGATTTCTGGGCCGTTGTGCCCGCCACCGACGCCGAGGGCGAGATCTGGCATCGGCCGGTGTTCTCGGTGGCCGCCACCCGGGTGGCCTTCATGCATGTGGAGGGCAACCCGGA
>CAYRFY010000391.1:0-7952 GCA_964423635.1 uncultured Armatimonadia bacterium
ACCCCGGATCAGTGGCTCTTCGATGCCTTCTTGCTCCTCTCCCAAAACCGCGGACCGTCCACGGGCAAGTCGTACATGACCCAGCCCACCAATGCCGAGGACTGGGCGGCCCTGCTGGACAGTTGGTTCGCGCCCGACCGCGGCCTCCGCGCCCTGCAGCAGGCCGTGGACCTGGCAAAAGAGACCCTCGGCCCGCCGCCCCGGCCATTGCAGGTCATCGTCGCCATCCCGTACCCCTCCACGGCCATGAGTGAGTTCGGCGACGTGAACGGCGACGGCGCCGTGGAAGACCTCGGCGATAGCGACGACCTCGCCATTGCCCTGCAATGGTACCTTGACCGGGTGCGCACGCTGTTTGCGCAGGCCGACTTGCGCGACCTGCGCCTGTGGGGCTACTACTGGATGTGGGAGGCCGTCTCGGGCAAAGATGCCGCCAATATCGCCCTGGCCTCTGAGTTGATCCACGACCGTGGTCTCAGGCATCTGTGGATCCCCTGGTTCCGCGCACCCGGCTTCGAGCGCTGGCGCGACCTGGGGTTCGATGTGGCCCTCATGCAGCCCAATTACGCCTTCATCAGCGGGCACGAGGGCAAATTGCGGTACCACAGACTGATCGAGAACGCGTCCCTGGCCCGCGCCCACGGCCTGGGCGTGGAGATGGAGACCGATTACGACCCGGACACCAACCCCCGGGCCCGGGAGATATTCCGAGACTACATGGCCTTCGGAGCTCCGGCACGCTGCGGCTATCAGCAGGCGGCCACGGCGTACTTTCAAAGCCACCGGGTCTTCGAGAATCTGATGCAGGCTCAAGATCCTGATGCGCGGCGAACGTACGACCAATTGGCGGCCTACGTGCGGGGCGTGTCGATCCCTCTTCCCGGTCGGCTTGCAGGCGCCACCTGCACGGTGCACGGAAGCCCGGCCCCGCAGCTCGTGGATGGGCGCATGCGGCTTGCCGAAGGCGATGGCGCCGAAGTGGTCGGCTTACCGGCGCAGGGCGCAGTGCTCTCCATCCACCTGGCGGCTCCGCGGGACATCGGCCATCTGGAGCTGGGCGCCATCACGCCCGCAAACCGGCGGTGGTCGGGCAGCTTGCAGGTGCGGGCCTTTGATGCGCAGGGGGCGGTCTTGGCCGTTGCCTGGCGCCGTGAGGCCCTTCCCGCCTCCGAGCAGGGCTCCGGGCGCCATGTGGTGCCGATACCGGTGGAAGCCGAGGCGGTGCACGCTCTGGAGGTGAGCGTCCTGCCCGCCGGCGAGCAGGTGCCGCTGGGCCTCGATGAGATCACCGCCACGGTGCATCAAGGCACCGCGGTGCTGCGCCATCTGGCCGAGGGCCGCCCGTACCGTTCGGAGCCGGGGCAGGCCGCCACATACCCGGACAGCGGCGGCCTGCTCACCGACGGCCTCGCCGCCACCGCGGGCTGGACGCAGGGGCGCAGCGTGGGCTTCAGCGGGCGCGCGGAGGTCTGCGTCACCCTGGATCTGGGGCGTCCGGTGGCCGTCGAGCGCTGCGTGGTCCACTGCGACGGGGGAGGCTACGGGGCCGCCAACTTCCCGGAGCAAGTCTCGCTCTACCTGGGGCTCCAGGGGGCGGCGGAGCTGGCCAGGTCCGAGGGGCGCGGCGAGCCGCCGGAGCCGCCGGTGGCCTCGGTGACGGCCACAGCCGCCCAGGTGGCCATAGACTTCGAGCACCGGACCCCGGGCTCGGCCGACGCCATGTCCTCGGGCCACCTCGCCCTGGTCCCTGAGAAGGCGCCGCTCGAGGCCCGGTATGTGGCGCTGCGATTCCGGCCGCTGGGGTGGCTGATGCTCAGCGAGATCGAGATCATCGCCGGCGGCCAGAACGTGGCGAAAGGCCTGGGCTACCACCTCACGCCCCGGCCCGCGCCCGCCCAGAGTGTCAGGTATCCAGATGACGGACGCCTGCTGGTGGATGGCAAGGTGGCCTCTTCCCTGGAGCACAAGAAAGCCTGCGGCTGGGAAGACGCCGCCACGGCCCGCATCACCATCGACCTGGGCGCGACGCAGCCCATCGGCCGGGTGACGGTGCACGCGCTGGGAGGCGGCCTGCACGGGGTGTACGCCCCGGGGCGTGTGCTCGTCGAGACCTCGGGAGATGACCGGCAGTTCGCGTCGCTGGCCGAAGTGGCTCACACCGATCCGGGCAATGACACCTGCGGCCATGTGCCGATCGTGGTGGAGTTGCCGGAAGGCGCTGAGGGCCGCTACGTCAGGGTGACGCTGGAGGACCTGCGTGGGTGGACATTGCTCAGCGAGGTGGAACTGCAGCCGTGAACCGGCGGAAGCGGGCAATGCCGGCGGGGATCCGGCCTCTCCCGGTCATGCCCTGAGGGATGACCGGGAGAGGCCAACGGGTGTGCGGAGCTACTTGCTCCCCAGAAGCTCGACTTCGAAGATCAGCGTGGCATTCGGCGGGATCGGTCCGCCGGGAGTGCCCATCTCTCCATATCCCAGGTCCGCCGGGACGATGAGCTTACGCCGCTCGCCCACCTTCATGTCCAGCAGGGCCTCGTCCCATGCGGGGATGGCCTCGCCCTGGCCGACTGCGAAGCTGAACGGCTCGCCCCGATCCTTGGAGCTGTCGAACTTGGTCCCATCGGTGAGCCAGCCGGTGTAGTGGGCCTCGACCGTCTGGCCCTTCGTGGGCTTCTCGCCGCTACCCTCGGCAAGCACGATGTACTCAAGTCCGCTATCGGTCTTCACAGTCTCCTTGCCTTCTTCCCCCTCGAGTTTCGGCACCGAGCCCTCCGTGTCGGAGGCGGGCTCCTCGGTCTCGGTCTCCGGCGCAGCTTCACTCTCGGCCGCTGTCGGCTCTGCGGCGGAATAGTCCTGCGATTCGGTCTCAACGGCCCCCGGCGAGCCGGCGGACTCGGCCGGCTCCGGCTGCGGACCCTTGCAGCCCGCGACCACGGCCAGCAGTGCGATGACGGCGAATGCGGAAAGCAGACTTCTCACACAGGCACCTCCAGGTGTAGTTCAACGCGCGCCGCCAGCATACCACAGAAACCCCGCCGGACAAAGCGCGGCTCAAGCTGCGGCCGCCATCACCATCCTGTCCGACAGTCGTTGCCGTCACTCGCTCCCGCTGGCCAGGACGGTCACTCCCCTTCATCCGCCCCTATCCTGTAACATCCCTCTCGGCCACCGTGGTCCTGATCTCTCGCTACGCCGTGCCTCGGAGCGTTTCGACCAGGGCCACCAGGTTCTCCAAAGGCACGTCCGCCTGCACGGTGATCCCCGGCTCGGCGATGTACCCGCCGCCCGTGCCCATGATCTCCAGAGTCCGGCGCACCTCGTCCCGCACCTGCTGGGGTGTACCGAAGGGCAGCAACTGCTGGGTACTGATGCCGCCGCAGAAGGTGATATCGCGGCCGTACTCGCGCTTGAGCTCGGCGATGTCCATGGCCTCCGGCTGGATGGGATGGAGGATATCGAGGCCCTCGGCGATGAGGTCGGGGATGATGTCGGCCACATTGCCGCAACTGTGGAGCATGGTGACCAGGCCGCGCTGCCGGGCGGCCTGCAGCAGTACGCGCAGGTGGGGCAGGACCACCGCGCGCCAGGTCTCGGGACGCAGCATCAGCCGGTCCTGGAAGCCGTAGTCATCGCTGATGAAGACCCCATCGGGGCAGAAGGCGGTGAGCCGATCCAGGGTCTGCAGGTTGTAGGCGCAGATCCTCCCCAGCAGCTCATGGGCGAAGTCCGGCTCGGCCACGGCGTCGCACAGAATGCCGTCCAGGCCGCGGAGGAAGTGGGCCCGCTCCCACAGATCGCCAATGACGGCAAGACGGAACTGGTTCGGATAGCGCGCGGAGGCCTCGGCAACGCCCTCCCAGCGCGCGGGATCGTCGGCGGCCGGGAAATCGTAACCCGCCAGGGAAGGCGCCGTCAGCGGGTGGCTCACGGGGTAGCCCCTGTCGATGGTCGAGGTGGACCACACCACCCCGAATTCGTCGGTGATGGTGGGCCCATAGCGGTCCGGGGCCGCGTACAAAGGTTTGCCCCGGCAGCCGTACAGGTACAGGTGTAGCCCCAGCTCGGTCTGGAGGTCCTCGACACCGTAGTGGCGCCGGAGGAGGTCCTCGGCGGGTGGCGAGAGCATCAGGTTGTACGGCACGGTGGGTCCTTCGATGTGGCGGAGGGCGGCCAGGACGGCATCGCGCGGCGTCTGGATCATGGCCTCAACTCCAGCGGGCTCCTGGCCCGGGAGCCCAAACGCAAATAGCGGCACCCCAACTGGTAGAGTGCCGCATATCGCTGATTCGTGGTTGCGCCCGCCGGTGCTTGCGCTCCCAGCGGCCCCGGCCTACTGAGCGCTCTGGAGCCCGTTGATCCGCTTCATCATGCGGGCCTTGCGGCGGGCCGCCGCCTTCTTGTGGATGATCCCACGCTGAGCGGCCTTGTCCAGGGCCTTCTGGGCCGCGGAGATCGCCTGCGGCAGGGCCTCGGCATCCTTATTCGCCGCGTCCACCGCCGCACGGACGGCGAGACGGAAAGCCTTCTTGCGGCCGCGGTTGCGGTCGCGGCGGCGAAGTGACTGACGCAAACTCTTCTTGGAAGACGGAAGTTGTGGCATTGATCCTCTCCAGTGCAATGACGCGCGCAAGTTACCCGACGCAACGCAAGCTTTCGCTGCGCAACCGTGCAGCCAAAGCTGGAGCGAAGTCAGCGTGGGTTCGATGGAAACGTTAGTATATCACGGCTTACCTGCGCATGCAATAGCCGATTCCGCGCTTAGGCGATGGCGCCCGACGCCTCCCCTCGCGCCGCTCTCGCCGCCTTGCAGACCGGCGCGCAAGCCGTGCCATCCCCGCCAAATCGCGCTTGACTTGCGTCCCGGCAAGTCGATATACTGCGTCACCAGTTGAATACACTAAAGACTGTGAAGGGGAACAGTAGGTACGCGGAGGATCACAGAGAGGCCCGACTTGGCTGGAAGCGGGCTATCTGAAACGTACCGAAGCTCGCCCCGGAGTCGCGGACTGAACAGGCTCCCGCCTCAGTAGGACCCGTCGGATTCCCCACCGTTAGCGGGGAGACCGTGTCAAACCCGGCGTCTGCGCCGTGGGCTGCCACGGGACAAGTGGGCCGCTCTAGCCGGCGGCCAACGAGAGTGGTACCGCGGAAGGCCCTCAGCCCTTCGTCTCTTCTTCCAGAGACGAAGGGCTTTTGTTTTTGGTGTCCGGTGACGTCCTGCTACTCCGGCCCACAGACCGGCGCCTGGCCGTGGGCAGAATCGCGCCTGCGGCCGCCGCTCCCGGCAAGCGCCATCCCGGCAGGACACGTATCGTGCCACGGTGGCGATGTACAAGAAGCGGTCTCATCCTTTCCAGGCCCCCGCGAGGGGGCCCGACTCCGTAGGCGTGGGGGCCGCGGTGGGGCGACAACCATCGACACAAGGAGGCCTTTGGGAGAGTCCCGACGTCGTGACTCTCATCGCGGAATGCTAAGCACCATCGTCACCCCCAGATTCGGCGACATCGACGGACTTCGCCACATCAACAACACAAGGCTGCCCGAGTGGTTCGAGCTGGCGCGCATGCCGCTGTACCGCATCTTCCACCCGGACCTCAACCTCGACGGCTGGAGCCTGATCATGGCGCGGATCGCCGTGGATTTCACGGCCCAAATGACCTTCGACAGGGAGGTCGAGATCCGCACCTGGGTCTCCCGCATCGGTCGTTCGTCGTTCACCGTCTCACAGGAGGCCTGGCAAGACGGCGTGCTGGGCGCCAGGGGTGAGGCGGTCATCGTGCACTACGACTTCGCCGGGCTCAGGTCGCTGGCCATTCCCGATGCCCAGCGCCACCAGCTATCGCTGCATCTGATCCAGGCGCAGGCCGGCGGGGACGGTACATCCGAGAACTGAAGAGGTAGCCAGATATGCTGTTCACCGAGCAGACACTGGGCGGACTGCTGGAAGCCGAGACTGACGCCCATCCCGACCGCGAGTTCATTGTCTACGCCGACCACGACCTCCGCTGGACCTATGCCCAGTTCAACCGGCGCGTCGACTGCCTGGCCAAGGGCCTCATGGAGGTGGGAATCGGCAAGGGCGACCATCTCGGCGTGTGGGCCACCAATGTGCCCGATTGGATCACATACCTGTACGCCTGCGCCAAGATCGGGGCCGTGTTCGTCACGATCAACACGCACTACAAGTCCCACGAGCTGGAGTTCATTCTCAAGCAGTCGGACATGAAGGCCATCGCCCTGATCGACCGCTTCCGCGACACCGACTATATCGAGACCGTCCACGGGCTCGTGCCCGAGCTGGCGGAGTGCGAGATCGGCAAGCTGGAAAGCGCTGGGTACCCGCACCTGCGTCTGGCGGTCTACATGGGCCGCGATACCCATCGGGGTATGTACAACACCGAGCAGCTCCTGGAGATGGGAGCCGCCGTCGCCGAGATCAAGCTGCGCGAGGCCATGGCCAATCAGACCTGCGATGACGTGGTGAACATGCAGTACACCTCGGGGACCACGGGCTTCCCCAAGGGCGTCATGCTCACCCACCGCAATATCGTCAACAACGGCTACTACATCGGCGAGTGTCAGGACTTCACCGGCGCCGACCGGGTGTGCCTCCCCGTGCCTTTCTTCCACTGCTTCGGCCTCGTCCTGGGCCTCATGGCCATCGTCACCCACGGCGCCACCACGGTGCCGGTGGAGGTCTTCGACCCGGTGAAGGTGCTGGCCTCGGTGGAGAAGGAGAAGTGCACCGCCCTGTACGGTGTGCCGACGATGTTCATCGCCGAGCTCAACCACCCGATGTTCGACATGTTCGACCTCTCCAGCCTCCGCACCGGGATCATGGCCGGCTCTCCCTGTCCCATCGAGGTCATGAACCAGGTCGTCGAGAAGATGCACTGCACCGATATCACCATCGCCTACGGCCTCACCGAGGCCTCGCCGGTGTTTACTCAGACCCGTACCGACGATTCCATCGAGCGCCGCGTCTCCACCGTGGGCCGGGCCCACCCACACATCGAGGTCAAGATCATCGACCCGGAGACGGGACAGATCGTCGGCCCCAACGTTCCGGGCGAGATCTGCTGCCGTGGCTACAATGTCATGAAGGGCTACTACAACATGCCGCAGGACACCGCCCGCGTCATCGACGCCGACGGCTGGCTCCACAGCGGCGATCTCGCCACCGTGGACGAGGACGGCTACTACCGCATCGTCGGGCGCATCAAGGACATGATCATCCGCGGCGGAGAGAACATCTCCCCGCGCGAGGTGGAGGAGTTCCTCTACACAATCGAGGGCATCAGGGACGTGCAGGTCGTGGGAGTGCCGGATGCCAAGTACGGCGAGGTGGTGGGGGCCTTCGTGATCCTCCGGGACGGCTCCACGCTCACCGCCGATGAGATCCGCGACTACGCCCGCAGCCGCATCGCCCGCTACAAAGTGCCCAAGCACGTGTTCTTCGTAGACAGTTTTCCCTGCACAGCCAGCGGCAAGATCCAGAAGTTCAAGCTTCGCGAGATGGCCGCCGAGAGGGTGGGAGCCGACCCGGACGCGGTCTTCGACGACGCCAAACAGCCGGTGGGGTAGACGGTGGAGACAGGCAGACGCATCCAACAAGGCGGGTCCCGGCAGGGGCCCGTCTTCTGCGTGGGGGAGGGGAACGGTTGAACACAGAGACGCAGAGACAGCGAGAACGGAAGGAGAAAGGCTCAGGACCGGAGGCGAAAGGCTTAGGACTGCCGGGAGGGGGCGAGACGGAGGGGGCAACTTGGAGCTCCACCCTCCCTGCCTCGGTACCCACAACCGGTATCGCAAACCACCGTGCCCGCGGGCTTCCAAGCCCGCAGCCGTTAGCCGTTCGCCGTCTGCCGTTCGCCGTAGCCGTAGCCGTTGTCGTTGTCGTTCCTGGGACCGCGGGCGTCCCGCCCGGTGCGCTGGGCTAAGCTGTGGGAAAG
>CAYRFY010000392.1:0-7952 GCA_964423635.1 uncultured Armatimonadia bacterium
CCGATAGGCCCCATGCCGTTGATGTTGATGTAGCTCGTCGAGTCGGCGCAGTGGTCGACGAAACCCGGCAGATACTGCGCGTGGAAGTTCCGCAGCGGCTGGTGATAGTGCCAGGTGTTGTCCCAGTAGGTGAGCTTGCGGTCCTCGCCGACGAGGCCCAGATAATGGGTGATGTCCTCCGGGACGATGACCTTGCTCTCGGTCACCGGCCCTGTCCAGACCAGACGGATGTCCCGGTTCTCCCAGGCCTTGAGGTCCTCCATGTACTGCAACGTCTCGGCAAGTCGCGGGTTTTCCTCGCGCCACCTGCGGTGGCGGCGCCCCTGATAGTAGGGGCTGCAGAAGGAGACCACCGTCTCGGGGCTGAGCGCCTTCACCGCCCGGTAGACCTGCTCCATCAAGGCGCCGTGGGCCTGGGCCGGGCGATCAAACTGCCGCTCCTCCTCGGGTTGCAGCTCCGGTACCACGTCGTCATAGCAGATCATCACATGCTGCGTGGGGGTCAACTCCAGGGTCTGCCGGATGGTGGTCAGGAGGGTCTCCACGTCCGCCGGATCGCCGCAATCCAAAGGCCTCTCGCCCCCGCGGCCACCCACGTGAAACTGAACCATGAAGTGCAGCGTGCCGTAGCGCCGGATGTAGTCACCGATCCCCTCCAGGCCCTTGCGATGGCCCTCCGTCAGCCCGGACCAGCGCATACCCGGATAGCAGGCGCCGAAGCCGTTGATCTTGCTCAGCATCATGAAGTCGAAGAACTCCTGGCCCGGCAGGTGGTACTCGGCGGTATAGCGGACCCTGAAGGTGGGCCAGTCCACCACCCGGGCGCAGGACACAGCCAGGGTCTCGCCCTCCACCCGCAGGAGCTGCAGCACCGAGGCCAGACCGTTGACCAATCCCGCCCGGTCGGCGCCGATGCAAAGGCCCCTTTCGGCCGTGATGCTCAGCAGGTACCCCTGGGGTCGCAGATCGCCGGGCTGAACCTGCAGTCCGCACTGCTCTGCGAGGTCCGAGGCATCGGGCTCCGAGGCCAGTGCGAACCGCAGCACCGGCCCTTCGCCCGCCGAGGGACTCCCCGGCACCGCTGGAAATTGCTCCAGGTACGGGTCCACGCGGCGGTGTAGCAGGCGCAGCATCAACTCACGAAGGCTTTCGTCGTCCGGGAGCTGCAGCCCGCAGCGCCATGCCCCCGCGGGCCCGTCGATCAGTGGCAAAGTGCCCTCTTCGTAGTCGGCCTGCCTGGGAGTGGGCAGGATCGCCCCGGAGTAGAACGGGGCACCCATCTTCTGCTCGACATCGGAGGGCGCCAGGCTGCGAACCTCGGGTTGCGCGGCACCGCCAATCGCGACGAGCGCGGCGCACAGGACGGATGCGATCATGCCGGTTTGTCTCCTTGGGCATCCACAGGCGGATAGACCAGCCCCGTACCGAACCAGTATACCCACACTCCGCCCGCTTCAATCGAATATTTGTTCGTATATGCGCGTTCCGGAAGTGCAATCCCCGGGCGCATACTCGTCTGTTTCGAGATGCACGCAGGGAGTTCCTCGGTCGGTGCCGAAGAAGTCAGGTGTCACACCAGGGTTTCGCACTCTTGCACCTCCCCAGCATGGTCTTCCGTCCGCCAGGAGGCGATCACGTGGCCCCGAATCGTCTGGACCTTCATGTGGTGCGAGGGCAGTTGCCGGATAAGGACAGGCCGCGCCCGACGAATCTGGCGCAGCTTGTGGAGGCGCCGGACGCTCTGGCGGTATCCAGGCGTGACCTCCTGGGTCTGGCCGGAGCCGCCGCGGTGACCCTCCCTCCGGGTGGCGAGCTGCTACAGGCCCATCTGCTCGGGCCTGTGGAGTACGTCCGTGAGGAGGGACGCGTCCGGTTCCGGCTCGAGGGCGAGGACCGCTGGTCGCTGGACCCGGCCATGTTTGGCGGCACCCCGCGCCTGCGGGTGGATGGCGATGACGACGGTCTGCGGCTCTCGCTCCGCGGCGCGACCTTCCCCGGCACGACCTGGCCCGCGGACATGACGTGCCACGTGCGCCGCGGCCTTCTGGGGTACACGATCCGCATCTCCATGGCTTTCGGCGCCTTCCTCGCCGAGATGCCGTTGCATCGCTGGCTGTCCGGGGCCGTCCCGTTGCGGTCGCGAGTCATGCTCAGCGGTCTGACCTGCCCTCTGGACCGAAGCACTCGACTCCTGCTGCACGGCCCCTGCGAGGCCGCCCTGAGCCCGACGTGGGAACTGCGCCTGCTCGGGGCCAACATCGGCGCCCTGCTGGGGGCCGAGTTCGAGCTGCGTAGCGATGACGTCACCCTCTGCCTTCCGGGCGCTTCGACTCCGTCATTGATGCAGGAGCCCCTCGGGCGGCGGACGCTGGTCTCGCTCTCGCGGGGCGCGCATCGCTGGCCCCTGCAGGGAGCCCTCCCGGCCTCGGAGGCCGGCGAGTTGCGGGTGGGGCCGGAGGCCTTCGATCTGCTACAGGTTGAGGTCGGACAGGATGGGCGGGGGCGACGGGGCGCGTTGCTGGCGTCGTGTCGCGACGGCAACGGGCAACTGCAGTACCTGCCTGCCTCCGGGCTTCGCGGGGGCGAAGGCACCTCGCTACGCCTCGCTCTGCAGAGCCCGCGGTACGCGGTGGCGTTCGATGCCGAGGGTAACCACAGCGTCCTGCTGGCCTCCCTCAGTCCCGAGCCGGTGTGGGCCCACGGTGCCGACTGCAGCTTCCGCCTCGCGGGAGGACAGTCCGCGGGCACCTTCGAGCTCCAGGCCGAGGGCGGCCGTCTGCCCCTTGTGACCTGCGAGCCCACGGTGCTGGGGGTCCTGGCCCCACTGGCCGGTGCCATCGTGGCCCCCGCGGTGCCCTCCATGCCGCTGCGGGTGAGTTTCGAGGCGCCCGAGACCCTGTTGGCTCAGCTCCGCACTCCGGTGAGGCGTCCTCCGGTTCGTGTCCAGCCCCAGACGGGCGAGACGAAAGATGAAGAGCCCGCGGAGGATAAGCCGACCCGGCCCGGGGTGCGCCCCACCATCAGGCCCGGTGTCGTCAGGCCCGAGACCGAGACCGTCAAGCCTGGAACCGAAGCCGCCCAGCCGGGAACCGGCGTGCTGAGGCCCGGTGTGGAGGCGGTGAAGCCCGAAAGACCCGGGATCATCACGATCCGGCCGGACATCGACATCCTTCGAATGGACCTCTCCGCCGTCGCGGTGCCGGTGGTGCGGGCCCGGGACCTGCTGAGCCTCACCTTCGAGTTCCGCAATCTCAAGTTCCAGTCCGCCGGGACGGGGCAGGCCGCCCTGGTCCGCGCCGACAGTCGCAAGCCGGCCTACCTGATCGCCAACTTCCCGCCCCAGCACATCGCGGAGCAGGCTTTCCTGGAGGCCGCCCCGGAGCTGCCCGGGGCTCCGGGCGCCTCGGGTGACGAAACCCCCACGCCCCCGCCGGTGCAATCGCGTCTCTCGGGGCCCAGCAGACTGGTCTTTCGCCTCCCCAATGACGCCGCCTCAATCCCCTATACACTGGAGGGGCTTCTGAACTGGGCGAGCTTCGAGCTGTCCGTGGCTCCCACCGCCCTGCCGCCCCCGGAGCTGCCGGCCCTGCCGCGGGGCGTCATCCAGCCCCGGGCGATCGCGGTGCCCAGGGTCTCGCGAACAGGCGCGGGAGCAGTGGCCCCGCGCACGGACCGCATCCGGGCCGCCACCCCGCCCCGGCCTCTGACGGCCACCGCGCAGTGGCAGGCGGCGGCACCCGCGGTCGCCGCCGCTCCCACCTTCGCCGAGGTCTCCGTCGTCGCCACTCCGGGCCTGCAGGTGGCCGCGCCCGTCGTGCGCCAGATCGCCGCGCCCGGCGACCTGCAGACGGCCATCGAGGCTCCCTATCGCCTCATCCTCTCGCCCAATGACACCGCGGGCTGGCTCCACGCCACCGGAGAAGTCTCCCACGACGACCGGGTTGAGCTGTGGCACACGCGCCTCGGCGTGCGCGGCCCGGGCGGCCAGATCTACGACCGCCAATACGTGTACAGTCGGGACGAAGAGGCCCTCCGCGTCGTAGGCATCTCTCCCACCGCCCTGCGCAACGAACACTACAGGACACTGAGGGCCATCTGGTCGCCGGACTATTCCGCTCCGAACATGCCCACCCATGCCGACGCGCCTTTCCGGATGTCTCTGGACCGGCGAGACCGCTGCGAGCTGGTCTGGCTCACGGCGGATTTCAGCATCCCGGACGCTCGCAGAAGAGTGGTGCGGGCCGACAGGTTCATGCTCAGTGCGCTGGGTGTCTGGATGGACACCCGCTATGCCGACGAGGTGCCGCTGGGCAAGGGGCTGTCGGTGGAGGAATGGCGGCACCAGGCCCAGATGGGGCGCGATCAGTATGTGAAGGTGGTCTACAAGGGCTTCCTGTTTCCCTTCGGGCATCGGGCCTCGCTGGTGAAGATCACCGAGCGCAAGTTCCAGACCCACGGGAACAGCACCATCGCGTACCTCAGGCAGAGGTTCTTCATCGTTGTGCGAGAGCCCGAGCGCACCTACCCGGCCTACGGCCAGCCCAACGACGCCCGGGCCATGCCGCTGCGGCGCGTGCAGATCCAGACTCTGGTCACCCCGTCGCTCAATCAGCCCCAGGGATTGCTGGCGGGCAAGTCGGCGCAGGCGGCGTTTTGGCCCATCGTGGGCGGCAAGGACTTCCTGTTCCACATGGTGGCCGAGGACTGGGACGGCCAGCGCAGTGAGTTCACCACTCCGGTGATCTTCGTAGGCGCCGAGGACGACATCGCCTTCACCCGCACCCACACCCAGAACCTGTGCAACCACTACAACGCGGTAGCCAACGAGGAGCGGCGCACCCGGGACTTCGCCGGGCAGAAACTGGCGTACGCCGAGAGCACGGCGAGCAAGCCGGGCGATACCACCCTGGAGACCGATTCCATCACGTTCAAGGCCGAACTACCGCCCACGACCCTCTCGACCCAGGTGCTGGGACAGAACAATCAGCTTTGTGCCTACCCGGCGCTGGAGAGGGCCTCGGCCCACGTCTCGGCGGTACAGCAGTTCACCGGCACGGCGGATCCGGTGCCGGTGAGCGTCTCGCCCTCGTACGTCAACAGTGCCTATGGCGACGGCAACACAGGCCAGGTCTATCTGGAGCTGCTGGAGGCCACCGGCCTGGACCTGCCTCCGGAGAGGTCCGGGGGTATGGTCACCCCGAACATGATGATCCGCTCGCTGTCTCGCCGCTTCGGCCCCACCGGCGGCAAGCCCACGGACATCGCCGCGGGTCAGTTCAAGCCGGAGGAGTTCTTCGAGGGCGTGGCGGCCAAGATCCTGGGCGGCATCGATCTGGCCAAGATCATCTCCGCCGTGTTCGGCGACGGCAAGCTCCCGGCCATCAACGTCCGCCCCATCTACCCGGACAATGACAAGCTCCGGCTCCCCGAGGCGGTGGAGGCGATCATCAAGTGGGAGCCCGAGGTCCACGAGTTCATCCCCTTCAAGCCGCTCTCGGGCTGCAGGCTGACGATGGACGGGCTCTTGCGCACCCAGCTCACCGGCACCCAGGCCTCCACGTACCGCATGGACGTGAACCTCGTCAAGTTCAGCGTCGACCTGAGCTTCATCGCGGTGAACTTCAACCGCCTGCGCTTCCTGGCGGAGACCGGGAAGAAGGCCGACGTCGATGTGGACATCGCGGACGTTGTGTTCGGCGGGCCCCTGGAGTTCGTCAACGAGCTGCGCAACTATCTTCGCTCCGGCGAGCTGGGCGGGGTGTGCATCGACATCACCGGCAAGGGGATCACGGCCGGGTTCGCCCTGCAGATCCCCAGCATCTCCGTGGGTGTCATGAGTCTGCAAAACATCTCGCTGGGGGCGAGTCTGACCTTGCCCTTCACCGGCGATCCGATGCGGGTCAGGTTCAACTTCTGCGAGCGGTCCAACCCCTTCTTGCTCACGGTATACGTGTTCGGCGGTGGCGGGTTCTTCGCCATCGAGCTGTTGCCCACCGGCCTGGACGTGATGGAGGCCTCCTTCGAGTTCGGCGGCAACTTCTCGCTGAACATCGGCGTCGCCAGCGGCGGGGCCTACATCATGGCCGGTGTCTACTTCAAGCTGGACCACAACGAGGACACCGACTTCAATGACGTGCAGCTCACCGGATACCTGCGCTGCGGCGGGCACCTGAGCGTGCTGGGGCTCATCACCATCAGCGCCGAGTTCTACATGGCCCTGACCTACGCCAGCACCGCCGCCGGCAGCCGGGTGTGGGGCGAGGCCAGCCTCAAGGTGAGCATCAAGATCCTGTTCTTCTCCACCAGCGTGACACTGCGGGTTGAGCGCGAGTTCGCAGGCTCCTCCGGAGCGAGCGCCTACTCTCTGGACGGTGCCCGTCTGGCGGCCAACCTCGACGACCCGACCACGCTGGCCCAACTGCGGCAGCCGGTGAGGGGCCGCATCCAGCCGCGCCCCGGCCTCACCGCAAGCAAGCCGGTGAGGATCGATGAGATGCTGACTGCTGAGGACTGGAGCGAGTACTGCGCGGCCTTCGGATAGACCTGCGGCCACGCCTCCAGACCGCCATTGCCGTGGTCCTTTGCTGTTTCGATGCTCACGACTCGTGCCCGCAGATCGCCGTCTCTGATGGGGGACCGCCATGAAGAAGCAAACGGTGATGTGGACTGCTCTGCCCAACGGGGTCACCACCTCCGCTGAGGACGGTCAACCGCGGCTGAGCCTGTCGATCTTCATCTCCCCGCGCCTGCAGACCGACGAGGGTCTGCCCCGCCCTACGCTGGCGCAGTTCCCCGACTTCCTGGACTGGCCCGCGGTGGTCGCCGCGGTGCGGCTCGGGGTGCAATTCGACGATCGCGACCCCGTGCCTGCGGAGGTGGTGGCGGCACCGGGTGACCCCGACCCCTCGGCACTGTGGAAGGCGATCTTCCGGCCGGATACCTACCTCAAGCCCTACGAGTTCCCGCCGCTGGAGGGCGTCCTGATCCGGTCGTTCCCGGTCAAGAATGTGGTGGCGCATATCAAGGCGCTCTACCAGAACGTGGCCATCGAGAGCCCGACGGCACCGCCGCGGTTGGATCTCGGGCCCGAGGTGCTGGAGCAAAGGGGGCTTGCGCCGTTCCGACAGTTGCTGGATGAAGTCGCGCCCCCGAAGCAGGCCTCCGTGCAGCTCAAGCAGCAGCTCGACCGGCAGTTGCGCTCGGCCAAGCTCCGGGCGACCGTGAACCCAACCGTTGAAGCCGTGGAGCCGGGCAAGGTGCAGGTGCGGAGGGCGGCAGCGGTAGCGGCCGCGGCCGCACCGCGAGAAGTCTCCCAGGCGCGGATGGACTTCCATCAGGTGCAGAGCTTCCACCGCCTCCTCCCGGTTGAGCGAACCGTGGCACCTCGACAGCCCCCGCAACTCGTGGTGCCCACCATGGACTTCCACGAGATCGTCACCTCCCTGGGCGAGTACCCCATGATGCTTCGGCGCCTGGGCCTGGTGATCGACCTGCAGGTGCCTGTGGTAGCCGGCGCGCAGTGGGTTAAGATCGTCCCCGTCTGGGATGCGGCCACCCCGGGCGACGATATCACCCCGCGCACCCGCTGCTTTTCGTCGGCCACGGAGTTCTACGCGATGCCGGGCAGCGACGCGCCCGATCTGGTCGGCGGGACGCTGGACCTCAGCGACGAGGACCGCTTTGAGGTGGGACAGATCGATGTGGACGGCACGGCCGTCAAGACTCTCGGCCTGGCCGAGGATGTCCGTGACGGCAGGACGCGGGGCAGTGCCACGCTCCCCACGGTGAGGTCTGCCGGCATCTGGGTGGCACAGACCAACCGGGCCCACGAGTTCGCGACGCTGGTCCTGGATCGGGCTCAGCAGCTTCAGGCCAAGGTCGTCGCCCAGGCTCGAGTGGGGGCCGTCCTGCGCTCGCCGGTGGTCTCCGACCGTATCGGCGCCGCGCCGCCG
>CAYRFY010000393.1:0-7944 GCA_964423635.1 uncultured Armatimonadia bacterium
TGATGCTGCCGGGGGGCTGGCGCGACCTGACCTGTGACCTGTCGCCCTGGGCGGGCAAGCCGGTGGTTGTGTCCGTTATCACCGACTCTGCCGGCGGCTACGAGTGCGACTGGGCGATCTGGGCCGATCCGGTGATCCGGGTGAGGTGAGATGAACAGGGGCTCCCGAGCCTGTGGACGAGCTCCGTCGGCTTACTCCGGCGTCCGCGGCGGCGCGATGTCACGTCGTGGAAGACATGGCTCGGATCTCGTCAGCACGTTCGGGCGGACACGAAGCCGGCCATGCGCCGCACGTCGCGGGTCGGGGTCGGTCCACCGTGGCCCTATATACCACCGGCGTCACTGTCCTAGCCGCAAACGAACTACTCCGCAACCTGGAGACGGTAGATGCCAATCCCTGATTACCAGAGCCTGATGCTCCCGCTATTGACACTGATCGGCGACGGCCGGGAGCACTCCCTCACCGAACTGCGCGACGCCATTGCCAACCAGCTTTCGTTGTCGGAGGACGAGCTCCGCGAGACGCTGCCCAGTGGCGCCGAGTCGCGGTTCCATAACCGTGTCGGCTGGGCTCTGAAACACCTGGCCGAGGCCGGCCTGCTGGAGAGGCCCGGCCGTGGGAGGTGCCGCATCACGAAGCGCGGTAGCCAAGTCCTCACCGCCCCTCCCGACCGCATCACACTTGCATTCCTCAGGCGGTTCCCCGACTTCCGTGAGTGGTCAGACCGCTCCCGACGGGACCGCGACGTCAGCGCGTCTGAGGCCGCTGAGGCCGAGACCTCGCTGGAGATCACTCCCGAGGAGACGATCGACCAGGCCCACCACGTACTCCACGAACAGCTATCCGGCGAACTCCTCGACCGCCTCAAGTCGGGCACGCCGCAGTTCTTCGAGCGGGTCGTGGTCGATCTGCTCGTAGCAATGGGCTACGGGGGCTCGCGCCGCGACGCTGCCCAGGCCATCGGTGGCAGTGGCGATGGGGGCGTGGACGGGGTCATCAAGGAGGATCGTCTCGGCTTGGACGTCGTCTACATCCAGGCCAAGCGCTGGGACGTCGCCGTGGGGCGCCCGGTGGTGCAGGCGTTCGCCGGCGCCCTTGATGGCCACGCCGCCTCAAAGGGCGTGTTCATCACGACATCGCGCTTCACGCGCGACGCCGACGAGTACGCCGACCGCATCGCCAAGAAGATCGTCCTGATCGACGGCGAGCGCCTGGCGGAGCTAATGGTGGAGCACAACGTGGGCGTGAGCGAACGCGCCCGCTACATCCTGAAGGTGATAGACACAGACTACTTCGAGGAGGCCTAACGCATTGCCTGCCGTGAATCGTGGGGTACCGATCCCCCGCGCGCGGTCCTGCCGGACCGCGCGGACGATACAGAGGGAGGGGAAGGGGGGCCAGATTCCACGGGTTTCACCCGTGGCTAGTGTACATTGCCCCTTCGGGGCAAACGGCGACGGCACGGCCCACTGCAGGCGGCGACGGGTGGGGGGCTCGCGGTCCACGGGTTTCACCCGTGGCTAGTGTGCATTGCCCCTTCGGGGCAGACGGCGACGGCACGGCCCACTGCAGGCGGCGACGGGTGGGGGGCTCGCGGTCCACGGGCTTCACCCGTGGCTAGTGTGCATTGCCCCTTTGGGGGCAGACGGCGACGTCCACGGTCCACGGCCACCTTCTGCACGCCGGTTGGCCAGACATGAAAGAGCCCCGCGATGTAGTCGCGGGGCTCTCTAGGTTCGGGCTCACTTGCGGCGGATCAGTACGTGCGCTCCGGTACGGCGACCTCACTCCGGTGCTGCTCGAGGTAGATGTCCGAGGCGTGTTCAGGGGCTTCCTTGCCCAGCTTGCGGGAGACCTCGGCAACCTTCACGCGGGCGTGGTGGTTGAGGGCCGACGTGTTCGCCGCCAGCTCCCATACACCCAGGGCCTGCTGCAGGCGCCCGGCCTCCTCGAGAATGTGGGCCTTGGTGTGCAGCGCGAGGAGGTTCGTGGGCATGATGGCGAGGTTGGCGTTGATCTCATCCTCGGCCTCGTCGAACTTCTTCTCCTCCATCAGGCGCCAGGCGTACATGTAGCGTTCACGGATGGTGAGAGTGGCGCCCGCGGCAGTGCCGTCGCTCGGGTCGCGCTTGATGCAGTAGTCGTACCAGTCCAGGGCCCTGGGCATATCGGGAAGGCGTTCCCAGCCGTGGGCGATGAGGCGCTCGATGTACTCCGGATGCTCGAACTGGATGGCGGCTCCCAGCCACTTGCTGGCCTGGTGATAGTCGCGAACCTTGTCAAAGAAGGTCCAGCCCAGCTCGAAGTACAGGTCGTAGCGATCCGGGTTCCACGAGATGCCCTCTTTGAGCGCATTGATGCCCAGTTTGAGGTACTTGGCCTGCATCTCGGGGTCCTCGGTCTCCACGTAAAGGTTGTAGCACAGATGCCAGCCGGTGATCCGCCACGGCTCCAGCCAGTGCGGGTCGAGGAGCGTCACCGTCCGCATGAGGTTCAGAGCTTCGGCGCTGGCTCCCTCTCCCTTGTCCCACATCTCGTGGGTCTTCATCCACAGCATCGAGGCGCCCACCTCACGGAATCCGCCCAGGATAGCGCCGGCGATGACCCCGGTGACCGCGGTGGGGTCAAACTCGATGATCTTGGTCATCGGTGTGGGGCTGCGCAGCCCCAGGACCAGGCGATCGTAGTTGACGCTATCACTCAACGGCTGCAGCGCAAACACCAGCAGGAGGACCAGCGCCCAGCCGCCTATCTTGGTCGTCTTGCTTCGTCGCATCTCCACAACTCCTGTTGCATCTGCTCTTCAGTCGCGAGAACCGCTGGTCATGGCGCCGTGAGGCAGACGCGCTCTTCGGCCGACGGGGCGGCGCTAGACCTCACGTTCATTGAAGCACAGATACCCGATGAGCATGATGATGACCACATACAAGAGCCCCTGGAGCCCGTGTTTGGTGAGCGCGGGCCAGAAGACCTCCTGATCCTTGAGAATCGCCTCGCGGATGTCGAAGATCTCGAAGTGGGGCAGCACGCGGTAGATGGTCCCCAGTAGCACCTGGGCGATCTTGCTGGCGCCGTGGTCAGGATCAGAGAGCTGGCGGAAGAAGTCGCTCATCTGCCCGACGAAGTAGACGAAGAACGAGAAGATCGAGGCGAAGATCCAGGAAAAGACGGTGGAGGCCGCCACGGCGATGGCCACCAGCACCGCCAGCTCAACGAACGTCAACCCGATGGCCTTGGCGATATTGGCGTACATGAAGTCCATCGAGTAGGTCGTGGCGCCCTTCTCCGGGTCGATCTCCCGGAACTGCGGGGCCTTGATGGCGAACACCGCGTAGAACGCGATGCCCATGACCGCCACATTGGCGAAAACCGTGGCGTAACCGCCCAGGAACTTACCGAACAGGAACTGGGCGCGGCTCACGGGCTTGGCCAGGAGGGTGTAGATGGTGCGCCGCTCGATCTCGTCGGCGATCAGGCGGGTGCCCAGGAACACCGCGATGAGGAGGCCGAAGAACCGGCAGGAGCCCAGGCCGATGTCGATGAGCATCTTCAGCTCTGCGCCGGGCTGCAGATATGCCAGGACCCATGAGGACATGATGATGAGCACGGCGAAAATCAAGATCCCGTTGAGGAACCTGCGTCGCCAGGCTTCGTGGAAGGTGGCCGTGGCGACCCGCCATACGGGCGGCATGAGCTGACCGAAGAACCGGGTGGGGAAGTTCAGGGCCGCGGGAACAATGACCACGAGGGCCACGGCGATCCAGGCGATGGCCACCACCTGGGGCTTGTCGCCGGAGAATCCAATGGTGACCAGGCCGCCGATGATTGCGAAGAGCGCGGCCCATGCGAGGTCTGAGGTGATTTTGCGACGCATGCCTACTGCTCTCCTTTGACGGCTTCGATGAAAGCCTGCTCCAGTGACCGGCGATCCGGTCCCAGGTGGGTGATGATGGCCTCGCCGTCGGCGAGGATCTCCGCCGCCTTCGCGGCATCCTTCTGCGTGGCGAAGCGGGCCTCGAACACGCCCCCGGAGTTGGTCATCGAGCTGGCGAGGCCTTCTATCTTGGCCGCGAGCGCGGCATCCACGGCCTCGGCCTCCAGCCGGAACAGCCCCTCATCACCGGCCAGGACGCTGGTCATGGTGCCGGTGGTTACCACCCGGCCGCGGTTGAGAATCGCGATCCCGGCGCAGATAGGCTCCATCTCCTTGAGGAGGTGGGAGCACAGGAATACCGTCTTGCCGCGCTCGCGCAGGCTCAGGATGACGTCCCTGATCTGCATCTGGGCGGTGGGGTCGAGCCCTGAAGTGGGCTCATCCATGAAGACCAGGTCCGGGTCATTGAGCAGGGCCTGTGCCAGTCCCACACGCTGGAGCATCCCGCGGGAGTAGTTGCGGACGCGGATGTCGCGGCGCGACCACATCCCCACAAGCTCCAATAGCTCCTGGGTGCGGTTGCTGAGCTCCTTGCCGGAAAGCCCGAACAGCCCGCCGTAGAAGGCGAGTAGCTCCACGGCGTTGAGATGGTCGTAGAAGTACGGCCCCTCCGGAACGAAGCCGATCCGCTCCTTGTAGGCCGGGTCGCCGATGGGTTGCCCCAGAACCAGCGCCGACCCTGAAGTGGGGTAGATCAGGCCCAGCAGCAGCTTCAGCGTCGTCGTCTTCCCCGATCCGTTCGGGCCGACGAGACCGAAGATCTGCCCCTCCTCGACATCCAGCGTCAGATCGGCGAGGCCCACCGGATTGCCGTCCGAGTCCTCTCCGTACGTCTTCGTCAGATTCTTGGTCTCAATGGCCAGTGCTATGTGAAGACACCTCCCAGCAGCGCTCACAAGCCCATCGGTCGGGTGTTGAGCGAGCAGGCCGGCTCTCGGCGCCGGCGCAGCTTCGCTGTGCTCGTCGTTAGGGTGTAACGCCATGATACCAAAGGCCGGTTCCCGTCGGGAAGCTGTGAGCACAAAAAACATGACATCTCGGGGTTCCCGGTTCTGTGCAGGTCGCCGGACCGCCTCAGACGCCGGGAGGGCGGGATGGGAGGCCGCGCACCCCATGCCGGCGAAACCTCCTCTCGGTAACTCTGGGCGTGGCACCCGGCCCGCGCCGGTTGCCCCGCTATCAAGCTCGGAGGTCCCCAGCGTGCGTACAACCCGGCTTTGCACCGCACTCATCGCCCTATGCTGGACCGTTCTCGCCGCCGCCCAACCCGCCCACCGCGTCTGGACGGATGTGGGCACCCGCAAGATCATGCGAGATGCCGCGGCCCCAGAAGGAGCCCCGCCGTCCGTGGACCTCGACGCCCTCCGCAACGAGTACGAGGCCTTCCAGGTTGTGGTGACGGCCGTGGGGGGCCGGGTCTCGGCCGCGACCGTCGCCGTCTCTGATCTCAGTGGGGAGGAGGGCGCCACAATCCCTGCCGCCTCGGTGGAACTGCGCCTGCAGCACTACATCGAGGTCACCCAGCCCGAGAAGTGGCGGGGTTGGTACCCCGACGCGCTCTTGCCCATGCCGGAGAGCTTCGAGGTGGCCGAAGGCCAGAGCCAGGCGGTCTGGGCCAACCTCCACGTTCCCTCCGACACTCCGGCCGGTCGGTACTCGGGAGCCGTTACGGTCACCGTCGACGGCCGGGGCACGCAGATTCCGGTCTCGCTGCGGGTGCGGGACTTCTCTCTGACGCCCGAGAGCCACTTCCAGTCCGCCTTCGCCATCTGGGGCGGGATGCTGGCGGGCCATTACGGGCTGTCCACCGAATCCGCCGAGTACAGGGCACTTTACGAGCGGACCTACCGGTTCCTCACCGGCTACCGCATGCCCCCCGACGATCTGCCGGTACCGATTGACTCACCGGAGGCGGCGCGCTTCCTGGACGACCCTCTGGTGAACTCGTTCCGCATCCCCTACGACCCCAATCAGCCAGAAGCCTTCCAGCGTCGCATCAGCCACCTGCGCGAGAAGGGTTGGCTGGACAAGGGCTACGTCTACACCATCGACGAGCCCGGCCCCGAGGCGATACCCGGCTGCTACGACTACGGGATGCGGATCAAGGAGCTGGCCCCGGACGCCCGCTGGCTGCTCACCCACGGTGTCAACGACGACCTGCTGGGGGCCGTCTCCATCTGGTGTCCGGTGCTATCGGGCTACCACAAGGAAGCCTGCCAGGCGCGTCAGGCCCTGGGCGAGCATGTGTGGTGGTATACCTGCTGCGGCCCGCAGCATCCGTACCCGACGTACCTGATCAACGATGTCGCCACCTCGCCTCGGGTGCTCTCGTGGCTTCAGGCGGCGTGGAAGGTCGAAGGGGTCCTGTACTGGAGTGTCAACATCTGGGAGAAGTACGATGGCAAGAAGTACGTCGATCGCGACGTGTGGGTAGACCCGCTGGCATTCCCCGGCGCCAACGGCGACGGCTATCTGATCTACCCCGGACAGACCCATGAGGACCCACCCATTCCTTCCCTGCGCCTGGAGTGGATCCGCCAGGGGAACGAGGACTTTGAGACCTTCTGGCTACTGGAGGAGCAACTCAAGGCGGAAGCCGCGATGCTGGGCGTGTCGGCCGAGCAGTTCGACCCCCACAGTGCCGTGGAGGCGCTGGTCACTAGGGTGGCGCCGAGTTTCACCCGCTGGAACCGCGACCCGCTGGTCATGGAGGCCGCCAGGCGCGAAGCGCTGGACCAGCTTGAAGCCACCTCGGTGGGCCCACACGGCATCCTCTGGACCTCGGCGCCCGGTGGACCCATCACCGCGGGAGAGGACGTCGAGGGGATCATCTGGGCGGAGCCGGGAGCGGGAATCTCGGCACTTGTGCAGGGCGAGGACCAGGAGAAGGCCATCTCGGTAGAACTGGACGAGGAGCCGGCCACCTCACCGCGACACGTGGCGCGGAGGTTCTCCCTGAGCCCGCAGGATTACGTCACCCGACTCACCGTTCACATTGAGAAGGACGGCAGGACCCGGGACTTCTCGCGGACCTTCACCCTTCCCAGACCGTTGCCGCCGCTGGCCGGTGATGTGCTGTGCCCGTGGACATCTCCCGATGACCTGAGCAAGTGGACCCTGGCCAACGTCGACGCCGAGGTTACGCACTGCGAGCAGTTGGGCGCCTGCGCCAGGCTCACCTACCGGCCGAATGTGGAGTTCCCCAATGCCCGCCTGATGCATCCGGCCGGCTTCGCTGACCCGGACTGGAGCCAGAAGGGCTATCTGGTACTCTCGTTCTTCAATCCCGGCACGGACACGGTCGACCTGACGTTGAAGCTCTTCACCCGGGACGGCAAGGCCCAGGACGGCCTGAGCATCCAGCTTCCGCCCGGCGAGCCCATACGCTATGTGTGGTCGATCCGCGATGACTTCACCATCGACACCCGGGACATCGCCGGCTTCGAGCTGTGGATGTGGGACAGACCCACGCCCCGCACTATCTACGTGGGGCCGGTACTCACCACTCAACAGCGTCCGGAGCTCCAGGGGTCCCGAGCGCTATTGCTCACGAGGTAACAAGACACGCACCCTGGCCCCACCCGGCGCCGGACCCACACTGAGAATCGGAGGATGTCATCCATGCCCCTACGCTACATGATAGTTGCCGCCATTGCCCTGGCACTCCCGGGCCTCTCGGCCCCCAGCATCTACCCCGATCCGGGGTTTGAGCAGAACGGAGTCGCGGGTGATGCCCACAGCGGAGAGAAGGCCGGAGTGCTGCGTGTCGCTGAGAAGACCCACTGGGGCGCCCTGGGGGGACCTCTGGAGGTCGAGCCCTTCGCCCGGTACCGTGCATCGGTCTGGGTCAAGGTGATCTCCGGGACGTTCTTGGCCCCTCACTGCGTGGACTGGGACAGCTATGAGTGGGCCTTCGACGCGGCCGTTCCTGTGCGAAGCTCCGGCGAGTGGGTCCACAGCGAGACGACCTTCATCTCGCCCAATAGCACCATGAACGTCTCACCCCTGGC
>CAYRFY010000394.1:0-7926 GCA_964423635.1 uncultured Armatimonadia bacterium
GAAGTACTGCCTTTCTCCCCCCTCCTCCCGTCTCCGCCGGCCGTTTGGCGGAGTACAAGCGGCTCGAAGAGACGCCGAGAGGCGGGGCCGGGGGGGGTGAGGTGACGTGAATCGGCGCCTGCCCGAAACCTGCATGATCTGAGTTCCCAGCCCGACTCCGTACCGTATGTCGCTTGCCGTCGCCCTCTCCTGAGCGGCCGTACCGCGAAGTGGAGGGCAGGCGTCCCGGAGGGACGGCGGGAGGGGCGCCGTGTGCCGTCGCCGTTCCCGGCCGCGCTTCTAGTCGCCCGCCGCCCGCACTTCAGAGGTCACCTCAATCTCAGCCGTGTGCCTGAACATCGCCTGGGCCGAGCAGTATTTGGTCGCCGACAGCTCCACGGCCCTGGCAAGGCGCCCCTCATCCACATCCCCGATCACGATGTGCTTGATGGTGACGTGGGTGTAGACCTTGGGGTCCTCTTCCGCCCGAAGACCGCTGACCTCGACGCGGTAACCCTCCACCGGCTGGCGCATCTTGCGCAGAAACGAGATCACATCCATCGCGGTGCAGCCCGCCAGCGAGGCGAGCAGCATGTGCATCGGCCGGGGGCCCAGGTCCTGCCCCCCGTGATCCTCGCCGGCATCCATCAGAACGTGATGTCCGGTGGGCAGTTCGACGTCAAAGGCCATGCCGGCGGCGTCCTGCAGCTCGAGACTTACGTCGATCGTGTCGGCCATTGCGTGGGTTCCTCCCGCGGGCGGTAGGGTCGCCTCATGGTCGCTTGGTAACCTGGTAATACTTCGCCGCGGCGCGGCCTCACTCCTGCCCTGGCCCGGCAGGACTCTGCGTCCCCTCCGACGAAATCCCGCTCCCCGGCCTGCCGCCGGTAACCTGCCGCATGGAGTGGAGACCCCCTGCCCGCCGGACCCTCGGATGACGGCCCCCCCACCCCGCCACGTGCCCTGACTTGGCGTGCCTTCTGCGTTGCGCTCCTGTTCCTGGCTATCGGGCACCTGTGGATCACCCAGGCCGAGTTGCTCACCCTGACTTGTCAGGTGAGTATGAGCGTGCCCCCGGTGCCGGCGCTGACCGGGCTGGTGTTCCTGCTCATCCTCCGCGCTCTCCTGGGGCGGCTGGCCGGACCGCTGCGCCTGCATCGCGGCGAGCTGCTGGTGATCTACGTCTTCCTGTGTCTTAGTCTCGCTCTGGGCTCCGGCGGCGCCCTGCGGCAGCTTATGCCGAACGTCGTTGCCCTGCAGTACTTCGCCACCCCGGAGAACGGTTGGGCAAAGTTCGCAGGCTACGTGCCTGCCTGGATCGCTCCCGCGGACGAGGAGGTGGTGCGCGGGTACTTCGAGGGCTCAAAGACCGGCGTCCCCTGGGAAGCCTGGCTGGTGCCGCTGGCCGCCTGGATGCTGTTCGTCCTGCTCTTGTTCTCGGCCCTGCATTTCATGGCCGAGCTGTTTTCCGACCACTGGATCCACCGCGAGAGGCTCTCCTTTGCTCTCAACGAGCTGCCGCTCATGCTCACCGACCCGGGGCAGGCGCGGGGCACAATGGCGCTGTGGAAGGACCCGGTCATGTGGGTGGGCTTCTCCATCGCCCTCATCCACAACGGTCTGAGCATCCTGCACGCCTTCAGTCCATCGGTTCCGGCCCTGGGCTTCAGCTACGATGTGGGAGCCCTGTTCCACGACCGCCCGCTGTCCGCCATGCGCCCGTTGGTCGCGTATTGGGGCCTGGAGGTCCTGGGGTTCGGGTACCTGATGCCTCTGGAGGTGGTGAACTCGGCGCTGCTGGCCTACGGGCTCCTCCTGGTTGAGTCGGTGGGGGCCTCGGCCCTGGGCTTCGACATCCCCCGCTTCCCGCATCAGGAGGCCCAGTCCGCCGGTGGCTTCATCGCCCTGGCGGCGATCCTCGTCTGGTCCGCCCGGGGGCATATCCGCGAGCAGGCCCGACAACGGCCCGGCGTCTTATGGGGGCTCGTAGCCGGAGTCGCGGGCGTCATCTGCTGGTGGTGGGCCGCCGGCATGTCGCTTCTCCCCGCTCTCGGTCTCTTTGGGCTGGTGTTCGCCTTCGCCCTGAGCTATAGTCGTCTCCGGGCCGAGACCGGCGTCCCCATCATGTGGGCCTATCCGGTCACCGAGCAGCACAGGGTCCTGTACGCCCTCCTGGGCTCGGAGCCCTTCGTGACGAACGGCAGCTTCCGCAATCTCACCGTCATGGCGGTGGGCTGGTTCCTCTCCAGAGGCTACCTCACCGGGCTCGGAGCCTATCAGTTCGAGGCCATCGCCCTGAGCCGCCGCGCCGAGGTCTCGCGCCGGGAGATGGTGACAACACTGTTCCTCGCCGTGGGGATCGGGGCGCTGGTGTCCTTCTATGCCCAGTTGCACAGCTACTACGGTTACGGGCTGAACTTCCTCGAGGGCGGAGTACACAGCGGGGGCATGCGCGCCAGCTCCGCGGCCTACGCCTTCCGTATGGTGGAGGGATTTGCCAGAAGCCACGAGGCCCCCAACCTGGTGGAGACCGGCGCCACCGCCTGGGGCCTCGTGGCCACCGTGGCGCTCCTGTTCCTGAGGCACACCTTCCTCCGCTTCCCGATCCACCCCCTGGGATTCGTCCTGGGGACGGTGCGGGGGTATCGGACGTGGGCCTCCCTGGGCCTGGCGGCGATCGCCAAGGCCCTGGCACTGAAGCTGGGCGGGGTGGGCCTCTATCGCCGGTTGATCCCGGCGGCCCTGGGCATCGTCATCGGCCACTACGTCATGGCCGGCGGCGTATGGAGCATCATCGGCTCCTTCGGCGGCGAGGCCTTCCGCTCGTACCAGGTGTGGTTTGGGTAGCCACGCGGTCGTGAGCGTGGTCCGGGACCGGCAGGCCTCTGCACCGTCCCTGGCTCACCCTCCGCTCATATGGAAGCGCGGCCGAAAAGCCGCGCCTGCCGTGGAGATGTCGTCCTGAGCGTCCATCTCGCCCAGCGAAATCGCGAAGGGTCTCGCGATATCCCGGGGGACTCCTCGAGCTGCTCCGACCGGGAGCGGACATTCTTGGAATGACACTTCTGTGCGAATATGGGTTCTTCGGTCACGCCCATAGAACCGAGGTCAGCATCATGATTCCTCTCGCTCTCTTCTTCTCCGTCGCCGCGGCGACGGCCCTTGGCGCCCCCGAGCCCCTCTACGAATGGGAGCTTGGCCCCCGCACGGTCTCCGGAGATGTCCTCAAAGCACAACTGGGGGCTCTCCCCGGCCGTCTGGTCAACTCACCACAGCTTGGCCGCGACCCCGACTGCCTCGACTTCACCGGAACCGGCTACGTCGAGTTGGCCCCGAAGGGGACACCCGTCCGTCTCCCCGCGCGGGACATCACCGTTGAGGCCTGGGTGAGCCTGCGGAACGCTCCCCAGTGGGGCGGATATGTGGGCCACTTCCAGGACAACGGCACATTCGAGAAGGGCTGGGTACTGGGCAACCACGGGGACAGGTTCAGCTTCGCCGTCTCCAGCGTCGGCGCCGATGACGGCGACGGCCTGCTCACCTACCTCCCCGCCGACCGGCCCATCGACCTGCGCAAATGGACACACGTGACGGGCACCTACGACGGCAAGACCCTCCGCCTCTACGTGGACGGTGCCCCCGCGGCCTCCTCCGAGGCCCAGTCCGGCGACATCGCCTACACTGAGGCGCCGCTGGCCATCGGCGTCTACCTGGACGACAATGAGATGTTCCCCATGGACGGCGCCATCCACTCCGTGCGCATCTACGAGGTGGCACTCACCGCGGAGCAGGTGAAGGAGCGCTATGACGCCACCAAAGACGCCTTTGAGGGCCGTCGTCTGTCGCGGACCGCTGCGTCCCAGACGCAGCCGCTCATCGACGGCCCGTGGGTGAGCTTCGCCGACCAAAGCTCGGCCACCGTGCGCTGGGACACGCCGCAGCCCGCTCCAACGGTGCTGGACTTCGGCAGGCCGGGCGAAGAGCCGCGTCGGATCGAGCATGCGGCGCCGACGACCACCCACGCCGTCACGATGGATGACTTGCAGCGCAATACCGAGTACACCTACCGCGTCATCGTACCGGGACCCGATGGGGAAGAGGCCACCGAGAGCTTCATCCTCGACACCGAGTTCGATTTCACCATCCGTCCGTTGCCAAACGCCCCGGACCCTTACCCCGCCGATGGCCTCGGCGATCTGTATGCCGCCGCCGCTCGGAGCATACTCGAGGCAACCGGCAGCGACCGCGGCTACTGCCTGGACTACGGCTGCGGCGACGGTCGCCTCGCACTGGAGCTGGCGCGGCGCTCCCACCTGCAGGTGATCGGCGTGTCGGAGGATGAGCAGGCCGTCCGCCGCGGCAGACAGACGCTGGTCACCGCCGGGCTCTACGGCTCCCGGATCACACTCCGACATGTGAAGTCTCTGGCCGACCTCCCCGTGGCCGATCTCACGGCCAATCTGGTCGTCTCCGCCGAGGCCCTGGACACCGGCCGGGTTCCCGGCGCCGCGGCGGAGGCCATTGCCATGCTGCGGCCCGCCGGCGCAGTGGCCTGCCTCTGCGGTTCCCGGGCCGAGCTGCAGGACTGGCTTGCGGCCGCCCCGGACCCCGACGAAGACCTCTCGGGGTTCCACCAGCGCCCCGCGCTACGCTGGGAAGACGACCCACGTGGCGCCATGCTCCTGCTCAGCAAGCCCGAGAAGCTCCCCGGCGCCGGGGAGTGGACCCACGCCTATGGCGATCCCGGACAGTCGGGCAATAGCTGGGACGAGTTGGTGACCGGCACCGCGGGCGAGACCCTCGAGGTGCAGTGGTTCGGCCTCCCGGGCCCCAACGCCATGATCGACCGCCAGACAAGAGGCACCTCCTCGCTCTCCACCAACGGCAGGCTCTTCGCCCAGGGCAATGAACGCATCATCACCCTCGACGCCTACAACGGCGCCGTATTGTGGTCCCTGGAGATCCCCGGTCTGCGCCGCAGCAATATCCCGCGCAACGCCGGGAACACCTGCGCCAATGATGACTACCTCTTCGCCGCCCTGCGCGACCACTGCTGGCGCCTCGACGCCGCCACCGGCCGCCGCAGCCACAGCTATCCCGTCGGCTTCGGCGATGCACAGGACCCTTACCAGTGGGGATACGTGGGAACCGTGGCCGATAAGCTCCTTGGCTCCGCGGTGCGGGTCGGCAATACCGAGACAGGCTGGATCGGGCCCCAGTTCTGGTTTGACGGTCTTTCCGGCAAGGACACCTACAACGTCTGCAGCGATGCGCTATTCTGCCTCCGCATTGAGGACGGCGCCCGCATCTGGACCCACACCGGCGCTCTGGTCATCAACCCCACCATCTCCATCGGCAATGGCCGGGTCTACTTCCTCGAGAGCCGCAGCAAGGACGCCATCGAGCGCGAGGAGCGCCAGATCGGCGCCGATCTGTGGGAAGATGTCTGGCTGGTTGCCCTGGACCTCAATACCGGCGACAAGTGCTGGGAGAGGCCCTTCGAGCATCCCCATCAGCCCATCGTCGTGTACCTCGTCCACCACGGCGAGCAGGTGGCGATCAGCACCTCCTTTGCCGGCAAGTACCACGTCTGGGCCTTCTCCGACATCACGGGGGAGGATCGCTGGCAAGTCGAACACCCCTGGCGCTCTGACAACCACGGCCACCACGTCCAGCATCCTGTCATCGCCCGGGGCAAGCTTTTCCTCGAACCCGCCGTCTACCAATGGGAGACCGGTGCCGCCGTGGACATCGAGTTCCCGGGACGCAATAAGTGCGGCACCCTCTCGGCGGCCGCCAACCTCCTGCACTACAGGGACTATAATGACGAGGTCTGGGACCTTGCCACCAACACCCAGAGCGAGTTCAACCGCCTACGCTCCAACTGCTGGATCGGCATGATCTCCGGCAACGGCCTGCTCTTGTCCCCAGAATCCGCCGGTGGCTGCAGTTGCAGTTGGCCTGTGTACACCTCATTGGCGTACCGCACGAAGAATGACTACTGACAACCGCAACGGCGGAGCGGCCAACGGCCAAACGGCGCGGGGCTCCGCCCCTGCACCCCGCCGGGGGAACCTGTTCCCCCGGCCCCCCTGTTTGCCGCCGACTTCGCGAAGCTTCCGCTTCCCCCAGTCGGCGGGGCACGATGGCGCTGGAGAGCGCCGACGGCCCCACGGCCTGACGGCGCGGGAGCCGGGGGCATCAGTCAGTCGGAGGCATCACCTGATGAGCAAGAACAGCATATGTCATCGGCGCTGGATGTTGGCAGCGCTGATACTGTGGGCGACGACGGCTGCCCTGGCGCAGAGCGACGCGGACTGGCCGACCTACTTGCACGACGCCCGCCGCACCGGCATCTCCCCCGCGGCCATCGAGCCTGCGCAGATGGAGCTGCTCTGGCGGTACGCGTCCCCCGCGCCTCTGCGACCCGCCTGGCCCGGTCCGGCCCCCAGAGACATGTACAACAGCCCCACCGTGGACAACGAGGACCGTCTGGACATCGATTCGGTCATGCAGGTGGCCGTCGTGGGCCAAAGCGTCCTCTTCGGCAGCTCCGTTGAGGACAGCCTCAAGTGCCTCGACATCACCGATGGCTCGACCCGCTGGGTCTTCACGACCGATGGCCCCGTGCGCTTTGCCCCCCACGTAGTAGACGGCAGGGCCTACTTCGGCTCCGACGACGGGCACATCTACTGCGTCTCCGCCGCCGACGGAAGCCTCCTGTGGGATTACCGGGCCGCGGTCAGCGACTACCAGGTTCCCAGCGATGGCAAAATGGTCTCGCTGTGGCCCAATCGGAGCGGGGTGGTGGTGCACGAGGGCACCGTGTACAGCGGCGCCGGTGTCTTCCCCGCCGAGGGCGCCGTCATCTGCGCCCTGGACGCGGCCACAGGAGCCGATACCGGTGACGGGCGTTACCGACAGCGGTACACCGACATGTCCCTGCAGGGCTATGTACTGGCCTCGGACAGGAACGTCTACTTCCCCGGCGGCCGCTCCGGGCCATGGGTATTCGCACGCCTCAGCGGCGAACGCTTCGGGCAGATCGGTGGGGGAGGAGGAACATACGCCGTGGTGACCGGTGACGAATCGGTGATCTACGGGCCGGGGAAGACCAGCGCGGTGCTGGAGGAGTTCGGAGGCGACAAGCGCGACCGGCTGGCGACCTTCCCCGGCGGGAAGCAGATCATCATCGCCGGCGGAATGGCCTACGTCAATACCCGTGGCACACTGCTTTGCCTCGACAGGGCCCGCCACCTGGAGCTCTCCCGGCAGATCGTGGCCAAGTCCGAACAGCTCAGGAAGCTCAAAGCCGGCACTGAGGAGCACAGCGAGCTAACCGGAGAGATCGCCGACCTGCAGGCCGAGCGGGAGGAGTGCCTGAGATGGCAGGCCGAATCCCCGGAGGCCGGAGCCATGGTCATGGCCGGTGAGTATCTGGTCACCGGTGGTGTCGGCAGGGTGGCGGCCTATCGTGCACAGGACGGCCGCCGCGTGTGGAGCGCCGAGGTCGACGGTACCGCCAAGGGGCTCGCCGCCGCCGCCGGGCGGCTCTTCGTCAGTACCGACGCCAGCCTGATCTACTGCTTCGGGCCGCGCCCCTAGGTCGATCGCGCCCGGGGCGCCGAAGTGCCCTGCCCGCGGCCAACGTCGCAGCGGGCGCGGGGTGAGGACGCCGTCATTGCTGTTGGCCGTTGTGCGCCACGCGCCACGGCCGTTCCCGCCGTCGCCGTGCACCCCTCTCCTGAGCAGTCGTACCGCGAAGGCGACGGGCCGGGGGTGAGGCGTCATCGGTGTCGTTGGCCGCTGCCGTTCACCCCCCTCCTCCCGTCGCCCGCGGTGTTTGCGGGCGTAAGGGAGAGGGGGGCAGGGGGGTGAGGCGGCCGTCCGCCGTGATATGCACCCCATTTTCCGGACAGTTGGGAAAGGTGGTTCTGGGTTGTGCGC
>CAYRFY010000395.1:0-4628 GCA_964423635.1 uncultured Armatimonadia bacterium
CGCCGACACCGCGCAGCGGCGTCGTCTGGCGACGGTCCCGCCAGGCGGGATTGGTGAGTTGGAGGCCCCGCCCCACGAATAGCAGCGGCTACGGCGCGCGGGCCTGCAGACCCGCGGGAACGGTGAACTACAGGTGTGTGGCTTCGGCCTCAGGTGCGTGCCGCCCGTCGACCGTTCCTTGCCCTGCCCGTCGGCCGTCTTGATGGCGCCCAACGCCTCGCTACGGCTCTGGAAGCTGTACCAGACTCGGCAACGCCACCGTATCCCCCGGGGCCGCGATCACCACGGAGAACCTCGCCCCGAAGCCGTCGTCACCCGGCGGGAAGCACTCCTCCGTCAAGAGCGGCAAACCCGCGCGGTCTACGGTGATCGGCTCCCCGGCAGCCAGCCGCCCCTGCACCTCGCCCCAACTGTTGAGCACCGTGAGCCCGGCGTACGCGTGGCGAGTGGTGACGCCGGTCAGGATGCGGTTTGTCTCCGGCTCCACGCCGTTCACCGGCCCTCCGGCCACCTGCAGATCTTCATCCCCGATGGAGAACCTCGTCGGGCTGAGGACCTCGCGCAGAGTCACCGACTCACTGCCACCGGCCGTCTGCACCAGCACCGTCTGTCCCGGCAGCAGGTCTTCCCCCACCACCGGATCAGTCAGCTCGATCACGCCGCGGGCGTACTCCACGCTCCTGATGGTGCTCCGCCGCAGGCCCTGCCCCGCCAGCCTAAGGGTCCCTGTCTGTAGCAGCTTACCGTTGAGCAGCATGGCACGAGAGGGCGTGCCATCACCTTCGAGGACCACGCAGGCCGCCTGCCCGGCGATGTGCACCTGACCGTCCACGAGGTACTCCGTCTCCGGCCGCAGGGAGTGGAAGCACAGGTGCCGCTCGCCGTTGCGCAAGCGCACGATGACCGCCGTCGCCTCGCCGTCGGCGGGTGCCACCTCCGCCGACGTGACGCTCTCAATCCACGGCTCGCCCTTGTACGGCTCGTGGACGCTTGCGAACACGCTGCGCAGGTCCTCACCCACACGGCGGCGGATCAGGTGCTTGACCCACTTGGGCATTCGTTCGTAGCGCTGGGGCCGGCAATCGGCGGCGATGAGCTCCTCGCCCTCGCCCACCACATGCGTGCGCACGCCGATGCCCTCCCAGGGCCGTTTCGCCTGGCCCGGGAGCGGCTCGGTGAGGCTCCACTGTGCTACGGCCCGGCCCTGGAGCGGCGCCCGCTGCACGTTGACGAAGAACTGGAACCCGCTGCCGGCGTAGTGGCTCGCGGCCACGCTGCCCAGCGGCTTGTCCTTGAGCGCCGGATCGTCGTAGAACTGCTCGTGAGGCACCTCCGGCCCCGCCAGCGTGCCCTGCTCCTGGACGGCCCCCAGAGGCGGGTCGCAGGAGAAGTCTGCCTGCGGTCCCATCAGCGCCCAGTCATGCTGGGCGCCACCGCGCACGTGGAACACGTCGAACACGTAGGCCTGTTCGGGCGTGGCCTGCACCAGCATGACGGCTCTGCGGTAGAGACCCACGTCTGCGTACGAGGCGCACGAGGCGTCCGCCACCTGGGCGAAACCGTTGAGCTCGTAGGCGTGGAGCGTGCTTCTTCCGCGCCCCTGGCCGTGGGCGTCCACTGTCACCGTATTGTGTGAGATCGTGTTGGCCCAGACGCCGTAGCGGCGGTAGTTGAAGACATCCGTCTGCTCAGGGTAGCCCACATCGCACAGCAGGGCGTTGTCGTGCCCGAACAAGAGCAGGGCAAGCTGGTCCTTGTGCATGTGGTGGACCCAGGAGCCGTAATGCAGGGCCAGAGCCGTGCTGTGCCCTGCATCGCCCGCCTGCAGCATCGCCAGCCCGTAGCCGGGCAGTATGCGGGAGGCCGGCGGCTCGGGTTCGAGGTCGGGGATAGGCGTGTCGTCTTGTTCCGAGAACAGGTCCCTGCCGCCGCCGGACAGCGCCCGCAGCCGCGCCACCAGTTGCGGGTCGGTCTCGATGCGCAGGGCCGCCCGGCACACCGCGGAGCCGGGGTTGCTCGCCGGAGCGAACATGTCCCCGCTGTCTCCCAGCGGGGGCTGGAACCGGCCCGCCAGGATTGTGTCGAAATGCCACAGCAAGAGCCTGCGGAACCGTGGGTGCGCCCAGAGCTGTGGTGCCTCCTCGCCCATCAGTAACGCGATCTCTGCCGGCCCGGTCGTCCAGGCGTGGTTGTAGGCCGGCGATTCGGGCGGCATCCCGTCGCGGTAGACCATGTTCTCCAGAGCGTCAACCAGGCCCAGATCGCTCTCGGTCTTCGGGCTCGGGTTGGCCAGCACCCAGCGAATCATGTCCTCTGAGGTGGGCGCCTGCTCCTTCTCGTCCAGCGCCAGGGCCAGGCGGATCAACGCCTGCTGGTGCATGCCGTAGTTGCCCCGGTTCCGCCCATTGCCGCTGGTGATATCCCGCGCCATCGTCATCAGCAGCCGCTCGCGGATATGTCGGTCCAGGGCCTCCCCGTCCAGACCGGCCACGCGCTGCAGCTCCAGATCGTCCCGCAAGAAGGGCCAGATGGCGTCGTACGCCGGGGCGCATACGTCCGCCCAGCCCACCTCCCAGATCATGTTGGTGATCCGCCCCGTGTAGCCGGGGTTGTGCTCTTTGGACTCGCGGCCCTGGGTGTTGTAATCGTAGTCCGGATAATAGGTCGCCAGTTGCCACAGGATCACCGCGCACTTGTGCGCGAACAGCTTCGCCTGCTGTGGGTCATCCGTCACGAGCGCGCCCATCGACAGGGCCGTGATGGCCTGCTGCAGCTCTCGTTGCATGCTCCAGTGGGCGTAGTAGGCCACGAACCAGTAGTTGTGGTTGTCTCCCGGCTTATTCCACCCCCAGCCATCGTCGGCGTACTCGCCGGTGAGCAAAGACCGATCCTTCATCCCCGATGCAAGGTAAGCTGAAAAGTCGTTGGAAGGGTACTCCTCGCCCCCTGCCGGGCAGCGGATCTTGAACGGGTGGTCGATGCTGTACTCCCACTTGTACAGCCCGTTCTTGTTGGCATCCTGCCCGTGCACCGGGCAGCCGAGGTTGTGGATGTCGTAGCAGCGGGGCACTGACGGGGGAATGACCATGTGGCGCAGGAACTCATCGTCTCGTTCGGCCCAGGAGGCGGCGCTCTTCACATACGAAGCGCGCACATCCCGCGCCCATTGGTGCTTCTCCAGATTGGCGTGCAACGCCGCCATCCGGGCCTCGGTGTAGAACGTGCGGCCACTCTTAGCGTGAGTCGGCATTGTGCTCACCGTGAAGAGGAGGGATGCAGCCAGTAGCCAATGGTGGCTCATGTTCGGGGCCTCGGCTGTGGTCTTGAACCGCGCCGGGAAGCTTCGCCGCCCGGCGAACCGGCACCTACCGCCCGCCGCCGTTGCCGTTCGTGGGGCGGGCTTTCCAGCCCGCCGCCGTTGGTTGTCGTGGGGCGGGCTTTCCAGCCCGCCGCCGTTGGTCGTCGTTGTTGGGGCGCATGATTGCGGGATGGCTCGTGGCGCGCGGTCCACGGGTTCCACCCGTGGCTATTGTGCGTTACCCCTTCGGGGTAGACGGCGACGGCACGGCAGAGGGCGCGGACCCCTGCCGTCGCCCGCCGTTGGTGGGGCGGGCTTTCCAGCCCGCCGCCGTTGGTTGTCGTGGTGCGGGCTCTCCACTCAGATTATGCATCAACGCATTGGAGCCACATTTGGCCTCAACTGCGTCCGAAACGGCCGCGCCAAGGCCGTTCTCCCCCCTCCTCCCGTCTCCGCCTGCCGTTTGGCGGAGTACAAGCGGCTCGAAGAGACGCCGAGAGGCGGGCTGGGGGGGTGAGGCGACGTGAGTCGGCGCCCGCCCGCAACCTGCATAATCTGAGTTTCCAGCCCGCCGCCGTTGGTGGTCGAGGGGCGGGTACTCGCGCCCGCTGTGTCAACCCACCTCATACGCCACGAACACACCGTCCAGCGCCGGGACCTCTAGCTGCCGCCCCACGCTTTGGCCGCTCAGCACCTCCCGCCCATCGCTCCCCGCTACGTCGACCGTCACCGTAGCCTCCTCCGTGCTCCGGTTCGTGATCCCCAGCAGCAGCTTGCCTTGCCCTGCGATGGCGTGGTGGTAGATGCCCTCGGGCCCCTCAACCTTCACCATCTCGTCCGCCGACTTGCCCTCCCAGACGATGTCCTCTGTGGCCGCGAACAGACGCGCCAGTTCGGAGAACAAAGCATAGTGCCGCCCGTCGAGGAAAGACAGCATCCAGAAGTCCAGGCCCTTGACGCCCTGCGCCACGTGGGTCTTGGCCTGCCACCGCAGGTAGTCGGGGTTGGTATAAGAGTCCAGTACCCCGGAGCCGATGTTCAGACACGGCGCCAGAGGCACGCCCCACTCATTGTCCACCGTGGCCTGCACGCGGTTGAAAGCCCAGTTCAGGCCGAAGGGCTGCTCCCAGGTCTCCTCGCCGTGCGGGTAGACGCCGTTGGCCATGTTGGCATAGTCCAGATGCTGGATGAATTCGCGCAGGTCGTAGCCGTAGTTGGCCTCCTCCCGGAGGCGCTCTGCGTAGGCATCCACATGTGGCCCCTCGGCCTGATGCTCGTACAGCGACATGGTGAACCACGAGAACAGCTTCGCCTGCGGATTGCCGGCCTT
>CAYRFY010000395.1:4638-7881 GCA_964423635.1 uncultured Armatimonadia bacterium
GTGGCGGCCGCCGTTGCGGACGTGGAAGGCCAGCCACTGTGGGTGCAGCCTCCCGCCCGGTTGCACATCCGCCGGCCATTGCAGCTCGTCGGCGGCGAGGCCCTCCTGCTGGGCGAAAGCGGTCCGGCAGCGCGGACAGAAGCACTGATGATGCACGCCCTCGTGGTCGAGGTCGAAGCCGTCCCAGCCCTCGTCCCTGATCCGCTGAGTGATGAGGCCGAAGACCTCCTCCACGTGCTCTGCCGCGTAGATGGGGCACCACTGGTATCCGCTGCCCCGCTTCTCGCCGGAGATGGGCTTGCCTTCCGGGTCAAGCCGCGCCTTGCTCGGGTCGGCCGTGGCTGTGGGGTACACTCCGTGGTCGTAGTTCCACATGCTGGCCAGACTCACCAGCATCTCGTGCTCGCGGGCCCCGGGGATCTCTTTGTCGAAGGACAGCACCAGCCGCGACACGCCGATAGACTGCAGTTGCGCCAGAGTGCTCTCGCGGATGTCCGCCTCCAGGGGCTCTTCCGCCGCGGAGACGGCGGGCTGCAGGACGCTGTAGGCCCACAGGCCCAGCATGGAGCGCCGTGGCTGCGGAGCGAGGGGCGGAGCCGGCAGGACCGTCAGCGGCGCCGGAGTCAGCTCGCCCTCGCCGCCCTGCGACAGCGATTGCCAGTACATGCGGTACTCGCCGGGTGCGGCATCGCAGCGCAGGAAGAGCTGCAGTGGATGGCCGCCGAAGGTGTGCCAGTCCGTCTCCGGGGCGGCCGACGCCTCTTCCGGCAAGAGCAGTGTGTGCCGCACGTAGCTTAGGCCCTCGCGCTGCTCCGCGACGGTCTCTCGGCGGATGCGGGTGCTCCAGCCGTCCTGATAGGGGAGATAGGCCGTCACCAGCTCCACCCCCTCCGGCAGCAGCAGCACAAGCCCGAGCCGATTGGCGCCGGCGGTATCCTCATTGCGGATGCGGAAGCCGACCCGGTGGTAGCCGTCCCGGCAGAGGAACAGGCCCTTGTGTTCCTTGATGTTGGGGCCAAAGTCCCATTTGAGCTTCGACGGGTCGTTGACCGACACAGCGGGGGCGCCCAGCTCGAGGGGCGAGTGCTCCCCGGCGACCACCAGCGTCACGCCGCGCAGGAGTACCTCGTCGGCCGCCGCCGCGTGGGTGATCTGCACCGCATTCTCTCCCGCCCTCACCAGCGCCGTCACATCGAACAGGTACCCTAAGCCTCCCAGGTCTTCCCGGGTGCCCGAGGCGAAATTCGGCTGCGCCGGCAGGGCGAAGGCCCGGGGCGCGTAGGTGGCCGTGCCGCGCTGCCAGTACTCATCCTTCTTGTTCACCGACTCCTCCGGCCCCAGCGCCTGGCCATTGACGGCAATGCGCAGCACTCCGCCGGAATGGCTGAGCGCGCGGTACTTCAGCATGGCCTGGAAATACAGGTGCACCGGCTTCGCATACCCCTCAGGCAAGGTGAACAGGCCCTCGGTAGCGTGTGCCGAGGGCAGCGCCATCTCCGCCCCGGCCGGCCCGGCGTTGAGAGAGGCCAGCAGCTCTTCATCGGCCTGCACCGGGGCCGTCGAGAGCAATAGCGGGAGAAGCCAGACGAGCGATACGTAGCGCAGCATTTCGCGATCTCCTGTCCCTGCAAGTGTTGTCGAGGTTCAAGCCCGGCGCCGTTGACCGCTGCGCCCCTGCCTACGGTAGCGCCACTAATCCCCGCCGCACCGCGCGCCAGTATGCCGCCAGCGGGTAGAACAGACCGTAGCCGATGGTGGTCGAATAGTCCACCTGAGCGACAGTCCGGGTCAGGAGAGCTTCCCAGTCTCCGGACGGCCGCCAGGTGGGGCACATGAGCTGCGCCAGGAAGGCCTCGCCCGGCTGCCGCGTCGCCCTCTCCTCCTCACGCAGCGCCGGCGGCCAGCGCGGCACCTGATAGCCGCTCTGGGTCGCGAACTCCCAGTGCCGCCAGTCCATGTCGAGGGCCGCAAGGTCCGCCGGAGCGTAGGATGAGCCCAGAGTGGTGAACTCCTCCACCCGTCCGGCCACGAACTCCAGGCACTGCAGCCACGCGGACTTCAGCGTCGCGTCCTGCTTTTCCAGCTCGTAGAGCGCCTCCAGCGACACCTGCTCTTGCAAGAGCGCGTAGACGGTCTTCATCCCGGCGGGCACGAGGACGGATTCCCGCGCCGCCTGGGCGGCATACTCCCGGTACATCCGCCACCAGTGGTCCTCGCCGGTGACGTCGGCGCCGATGGCGTACAGCATCGGCAGGCGCGCGACTTCGTGGGGATCGACGTGCCACATCTTGTCCACCAGGCCGGGCCGGCCGTCCTCGCGGCAAATGTGGTAGTCCGTCTCTCCCGGAACGATATTGCGCTCCAGCCGCTCGCAGACCGCGGCGAGGATTGCGCCAATCGTCTCGCGCTGGGCCTCGGTGCTCAGCTCCGAGTGAAACAGGCGCCACAGGCCGTAGGCGTGCCAGGTGTACTGATCCCGCGAGCTCTCCATGAAATGCGAGGTCCTGTCCACCGGGCTCACCCCGCGCAGCACGAGGCCCGGCGAGTGGCTCAACGTCGCGCACAGCACCATGCCCTCGTACACGCGGCCCGCGGCCTCGCGCAGATGCGCCTCGCCGGTGGCCGCATACCGGTCGCAGATCATCCCCATCCACAGCCCGGCATTGATGGAGCAGTCCTCCATCCCCGCGCCCCAGCCGTTGGGGTTGGGGCACTGACGCGAGATCTCCTCCGGTGTGGGTAGATACTGGAATCGCTGCGCGATCTGTGTGCTGCACAGATAGTCGTAGAACAAGTGGGTCTCAGGGGCGTAGTACCACTCCCATGAGCGGGTCCACGCCTCCTGGGCCTTGTCGTGGAGCTGTTGGGTGCTGAAGTCCATGGCATACCTCTGAGGGGGCCGTTGTCGTCGCGGAGGGCCCCTTCGCCTCCGACTGCGCAGAGCCCTGCGGCCGGCGGGGCCACACGCTGTAGGGCGCGGGCCTGTACCGCGCCACCGCCGTCGCCGTTCGCCGTGCTCCCCTCTCCTGAGCAGCCGTATCGCGAAGGGGAGGGGCCGGGGGAGGGGCGTCATCAGTGCCGTTCCCGCCGTTCCCACCGCCCCCAAAGAGGTCCATCCGCTCGGCGTACCGAAACTGCCGGGCGTGTGATACTGACATATCCGAGGTGATCGCCTGTGCCCGCCTGCTTCTGCAAAGAGGCCCTCCTTGCAGCGCTGCCCCTGTCCGTCGCCTGCCTGCTGTG
>CAYRFY010000396.1:0-7870 GCA_964423635.1 uncultured Armatimonadia bacterium
AACGGTCCGATAGGAACCGCGACAAGTTCGGCTTTCAAGCCGCCTGCGCCGATCACCTGGAGGCCCTGGACATGCCCGGGATCCACGTGGTTTCCGTGGCGGTGCCGTCGTCTCTGCACCGGCAGTGCTCCGAGGCGGCCATGAACCGGGGCTATCACGTGATCTGCGAAAAGCCCATCGCTCTCAGTGTGGAGGATGCCCAGGCGATGGTCGCCACCCGCGACCGCACCGGGGTCAAGCTGGCGGTGGGATTCTGCAAGCGGTTCATGGGCCAGGTGGAGAAGGTCGCCGACCTGGTGCAGGAGGGAGCCATCGGACGGCCCTGCATGTACCGGTTCGTCACCGGCTGGGAGCGGCGGCCGAAGCTGTGGATCATGGACAAGGACTGGGGCGGGGGGCCGGTCATCGACCTGTGCTGCCACTACATCGACCAGATGCGGGTGATCTTCGGAAGCGACCCGGTGCGGGTCAAGGCCGCCGGGATGACACTTTCCGAAGGGGCCGAGGAGCTTCCCGGGGTGCACCCGGAGGTCGACACGGCGAGCTTCACGGTGGAGTACGCCTCCGGCGATGTGGGCGCCCTGAGCCTGACCTGGGGCCTGCCCAGAGGCGTCAAGACGGAGCAGCTTGAGGACCTCATCGGCCCGGGCGGTGCGATCAAGGTCGACGGCGTTAGGCAGATCACCCTGCTGCAGAGAAGCGGCGAGCAGGTGTTCGCCGATCTTTGCTACGACATGTACGCCCGGCAGGTGCAGTCCTTCGCGGAGGCGATTCGACAGGACAGGCCGGTGGCCGCGAGCGCGGAGGATGGCCTGCTGGCCCTGCGCGTCTCACTGGCGGCCCTGGAATCGATCCGGACCGGGGAAGCGGTGGAGCTGTAGGCCAAGGACGCTACCGGCTGCGCGCCGGATGGGGCCGAATGCGCGGAGCCGTTTCTCAAGAGACGCAAAGCGTCTCCCGTCGGCCCACCCGCGAGGCTGCTGGGCCTCGCTCCACGGCGACGGCCAACGGCGGAGCGGCGTCGTGGCCGTTGGCCACCGTACTCGCCTCTCTACACGACGGGGCCGGGGGTGAGGAGCCGTTGCAGTCACCCATCCCCCACTCCAAGACCCACGAAACGGAGCCTTACCCTCGATGGGTACTGAACCTACATTTGATGTGATGGCCTTCGGTGGTGTGTGCTGGGACTTCGTGGGCGGCGTGGAGCGTTATCCGGCGCTGGATGAGAAGGCGCCGCTGAAGTCCCTGGTGCAGCAGGGCGGGGGCCAGGCGGCCACGGCTTCCGTGACGGTGGCGCGTCTGGGGGGCAAGTCCGCCATCTGCGGCCATGTGGGAGACGACGAGTTCGGCCAAAAGAACGTGGCCGAGTTCCGCAACGAAGGGGTGGACACCACGTATCTGAAAGTGGTGCCCGGCGGCAGCACGCAGTTCGCTTTCTGTGTGGCCCAGGAGGGCTCGGGACACCGGAGCATCTTCTGGAAGGCTCCGTCGATGGGTAAGATCGACCCGGCGGAACTGGATATCCAGGCCCTGCTGAACTGCCGCTGCCTGCTGGTGGATTCCCACCATGTGGTGGCCTCGGCGGCGGTGGCGAGAGCGGCGCGGGAGGCCAAGATCCCGGTGGTGATGGACATGGAGCGTCCGCAGCCGGGGAATGACGAGCTGCTCTTGGCCGCGGACTGGCCGATTCTGCCTGAACTCTACGCTCGGATCCACAGCGGCCTGGAGGACCTCGGCGAGGCGGGCCGGGCTCTCCAGAGGTCTTTGGGGCGACCGGTGATCGTGACCATGGGGGCAAAAGGCGCCATGGCCTTTGCGGAGGGCGACACCCACCATCAGCCGGCCTTCGAGGTCTCCCCGGTGGTGGACACCACGGGTGCAGGAGACGTCTACCACGGGGCCTTCGCCTACGGGCTGTCGCTGGGCTACGGACTGGAAGAGAACATGCGCTTCGCCGCCGCGGTGGCGGCGCTCAAGTGCCTGGCGCTCGGGGGCCGCACCGGGATCCCGAGTTTCGCCGAGGCCCGCCGCCTGATGGAGCCCGCGTAGCGGGCGGTGTCACACTACGAGACAGGGATGTGATTGGATATGGGCATGGGCATCATTGCGTGGATCGTGCTGGGCGGGCTGGCGGGGTGGATTGCGTCGCTGCTGCTCAAGGAGCAGCGCGGTTGTCTGGCCAATGTGGTCATCGGCATCCTGGGAGCGGTGATCGGTGGGCTGATCTTCAGCTTCCTGGGTGGTCACGGAGTGACAGGCTTCAACCTGTGGAGCGTGTTCGTCTCCGTCGTCGGGGCGCTGATCCTGCTGGCGTTACTGGGGCGGCGCAACAGGTAGTAGGAGGCGGTGGGCACGCCCCCGCCCTGCACGCCACCGGCGGAGGACAGGAACGGATACCGCCTCAACGGATCACCTGCAGCTTCATCATGTTGGTGGTTCCCTGCTGGCCCACGGGGCTGCCGGCGGTGACGACGATCACATCCCCCGGCCTGGCCAGGCCCATCTCTCGCGCGCGGCGCTCGATCCCCTCCACCATGGCGTCGGTGCTGTCCACCGGCTCGATGAGCACGGGCTGGACGCCCCAGTAGAGGGCGCAGCGCCGGGCGGTGCGGGCCAGCGGCGTGGCGGCGATGATCGGCACACGCGGCCGGCACTTGGAGGCCAAACGCGCGGTGGACCCGGACTGGGTGAAAGCCGCGATCGCCACGGTGTCGAGCTCCTCGGCCACCCGGGCGGCGGCCCTGGATAGCGCATCCGAAAAGGACAGCGACGCCTCCTCGCCGGACGCCGTGTGCAGATGCCGCCCCCGGAACAACTCCTCCTCGGCCGAGCAGGCGATGCGGCGCATCATGCTCACCGCCTCCACCGGATAGCGCCCGACGGCCGTCTCGCCGGAAAGCATCACCGCATCGGTGCCGTCGAGAATCGCGTTGGCAACATCCGAGGCCTCGGCCCGGGTGGGACGCGGGTTTTGCCGCATCGAATCCAGCATCTGGGTGGCGGTGATCACCGGCACCCGCTGCTGAGCACAGACACGGATGATGCGCTTCTGGATCATGGGCACGTCTTCGGGCGGCATCTCCACCCCCAGATCGCCTCTGGCGATCATGATGGCATCGGCGCTGCCCACGATCTGCTCCAACTCGTCGATGGCTTCGGGCTTCTCGAGCTTGGCGATGATGGGTACATCGCTTTCCAGGGAGGCCACGGCGTCTTTGGCAATGGCCAGGTCCACCGCCGAGCGCACGAAACTCACGGCGATGTAATCCACCCCCAGCCGGATGGCGAACTCCAGGTCTGCGCGGTCCTTGGCCGTGAGGGCGGGCGCGCTGACCTTCACTCCCGGCAGGTTGATCCCCTTGTGCTCCGAAAGCTCGCCTCCGGTGATGACCTGACAGATGACGTCGGCGCCCTGGACGGCCAGTACCCGCAGCTCCAGAAGGCCGTCGTCCATCAGGATGCGATCACCGACGCAGACGTCGCCGGGCAGGTTGCGGTAGGTGGTGGAGACGCACTGGGCCGTGCCGGGTACGGACTCGTCGGTGGTGATGCACAGGCGCTGGCCCTCGACGAGCGTTACGGGGCGCCGATCCTGCAGCCCACCGGTGCGGATCTTGGGGCCCTGGAGGTCGGCGATGACGGCCAGATGGCGCCCGCAGGCCTGTTCCACCCGGCGGATACGCTCGAAGGCCGCCTGATGGGAGGCCTGGTCGCCGTGGGAGAAGTTGAGACGCAGCAGATCGACGCCGGCCTCGACCAAGGCGCGGATGGCCTCTTCCTGCGCCGTGGCGGGGCCGATGGTGGCGATGATCTTGGTGGGATTGTCGCACGACAGGATCGGTGGTCGCGAAAGCATCGAGCCCTTCTCTCTGCCCGGGCAGTCCGGCTGCAACTTGTGTAGTGACGGTGGGATGAGGTGATGCGCGGGCCCGGCCGGACGAATGGGAAGAGTTCAGCCCTGCCTCTGACCGCCCTTGGCCGCACCCGTCGCGTTTACAACCCAAGAATGCCTGTGGTATAATCACAGTGTCGCAGAGAATCGTACACGACGGCCCCACTGCAAGTCAACGACAGAGCGGTACGGCACCATGGATTCGGGAGGCGCAGCAGATGGCGCAAGAGCTTGATCTCGACGCCCTGTGGCAGCAGGTGAATGAGGCATTGCGACGCGGCCCGATCAACAGGGCACTGTGGGAGGCGGCCGCGGCCGCAAAGCCCCTGATCATCGAGAACGATACGTTGGTTGTGGGGTTCAACCCCAAGGACATGCGACACGCCAGCTACCTGGAGACCACGGTCAACAAGAACCGGATCCAGGAGATCTTGCAGGCCCGTACCACCCAGCGCCTGGATCTAAGGTGCATCGAGGGCGACACCCTCGCGGCCTGGGAGCACACCAAGGAGCGCGACGCGGCCCGCGAGGCCAAGAGTCGCGCAGGCTTCGAGGCCGTACAGGCCCATCGCGGCGTGGCCTCCAAGTGGGAAGAGTTCAATCAGGAGCTGATCCGTTTCTTCGCCGCCCAGGAGACAAGACGCACCGCCACGCGGCGGGCGCGGCTCCTGATCAAGGCCATGCCCATGGTCGCGGAAAAGGAAGCGGAGCTTCGCAATGAGGACCCCGAGGCCGTTGAGCTGCACGAGCGCGAGCTCAACCGCGTCTTCGAGAAGATCGCCACCCAGTGCGATCTACCGGCCACACAGGTAGCCTTGGAGTATCTGCGCTACAAGGGCTCGCGCAAGGCGGGCTAGCCCCCTGCGGCCAGAAGCCGACGCGGCCGGCCCGATGGGCCGGCCGCTGTCATTCGGGCCTGCCGACAGGCATATCGCCACCCCATCCATCCCATGCACATACACCTCGGCCAAGAGCCACTCACCTACTCCGGCCAGCAGTTGCGGTCGCACTGGATCTTCGACCGCTTCGGCCTGCTGGGCGATGCCATCGTGGCCTTCGTCGGCCCCTGCGACGTGGACCTGCGCCACATGGTGGACCTGGTCGATGTAGCGGCCGGCGACATCATCCGCAGCCGCTCCATGCTCCACTTCATCGCCGAGTTCTTCGCCGCCCCTCTCGAGGTGACCATCCTTCGCCAGCGTCTCCTGGTCGCCCTGGCCGGCGACCTGCTCACCGCCGCCGGCGTGGTGTCCCTGCGCCGCAGCGGCGACGACCTGTACGTACGGGATCGCAAGCTAAGCGTCTCCATCGCCACCGCCTCGGCCGTCTCCACCCTGATACACCTGGGCATCAACATCGATCCCGAGGGGGCTCCGGTGCCCGCCATCGGCCTTCAGGAGCTGAACGTGGAGCCGCAAGGGTTCGCCGGAGATCTGATGGACGGCTTTGCCGCCGAGCTGCGCGGCATCGCCCTGGCCCGGGCCAAAGTGAGACCGGTCCCATGACGCAAGCACCACTTTCCCAGATCTTTGTCTCCTTTCAGGGCGAGGGCCCGCTGGCAGGCTTGCGCCAGGTCTTCGTGCGCGTGAGGGGCTGCGACATCGCCTGCACCTACTGCGACACTCCTGAGGCCCGGGACACGTCGGGCGCGTGCATGGTGGAGACCGAGCCCGGTGGCGCGGATTTCCGCGCCCTGGATAACCCGGTGACCATGGACGAACTGTCGCGAGTGCTGGCCGACCTGACCCCGCCTCCGCAGGGCGCTCTGCCCACCCGCTGCAAGTGCTGTGACGAGCAGGGGTGCCGGCTGTCACGGGCGCCGGTTCACTCTCTGGCGATCACCGGCGGCGAACCGTTGCTGTACCCGGAGTTCGTCCTGGAGTTAGCGGATGTGGCGGGGCGGCTGGCTCTGCCTACCTACCTGGAGACCGGGGGGCACAAGCCCGAGCAACTGGAGGCAGTCATCGGCAAGGTGGCCTACGTCTCCATGGACTACAAGCTGCCCTCCACCCTGGCCACGCCGGTGGACGAGGGCCTCTTCGTGGCCTCCTATGCCGCCGCGCAGCGCTGCTTCTGGCGCTCGGTGAAGATGGTGGTCACCTCGGAGACGCCGGAGGGGGAAGTGGCCCGGGCCGTCGCCGCACTGGCGACGGTGTCAGACACCGGCCCGCTCACACTGCAGCCGGCAAGCCCGGTCCCCGGTGGTCCTCTGGCTCCAGGCCCCCTGCACCTTCACCGGCTCTTCGCGGCCGCGACCGAGTGCATCCGGGACGTGAGGGTGATCCCCCAGGGGCACCGCGCGATGGGGGTCTTGTAGCGCTATGGCGCAATCCGTGGGCCTGACCACGACGGTGCCCGTGGAGGTGCTGCTGGCCGCCGGCGTGACGCCGACGGACCTCAACAACATCTTCATCACCGCCGACGACCGCGACGAGCTGGTGACCCGCGCCGAGCTGGACGGGTATCCCCAGAATGTCTGTGGCTGGATCAAAGGGATCTACTCCACCGTCCTGTCCCGTGGCATCGATAAGATCGTTGCCGTCACTCAGGGCGATTGCAGCCAGACGCACGCCATGATCGAGACCCTACAGGCCGCGGGGGTCGAGGTGTTCCCCTTCTCCTACCCCTACGACCGCGACCGCGGTCTGCTCAGGCTGCAGATCCAGCGAATGGTCGAGCATTTCGGAACCACCTGGGAGGCCGCCGAGGAGGTGCGCCGAGCCCTGGTCCCCGTTCGCCGGCAGTTGGCCGAGCTGGACCGCCTCACTTGGGAAGAGGGCCGCATCACGGGGGCCGAGAATCATCTCTATCTTGTCTCGGCCAGTGATTTTCAGTCAGACGTGAAGGGCTTTGCCAAGGATCTGGGGAACTTACTGTCCCGGGCCAAGCGCCGCTCGCCCGATGCGGCCCGAATCCGGCTGGGCGTCATCGGCGTCCCGCCGATCATGACCGACCTGTACGAGGTGCTCCAGGACCTGGGAGTGGCCGTGGTGTACAATGAGGTTCAAAGGCAGTTCGCCATGATCGCCCACGAGGCGGAGGATCTCCTGGAGCAGTACGCGCTCTACACCTATCCGTACGACGTGTTCGGGCGGATCGAGGACATCAACCGCGAGATCGCGCGACGACGGCTGGATGGCGTGGTGCACTACGTACAGACCTTCTGCTATCGGCAGATTCAGGATATCATGCTCAAGCGCCGGCTGTTGGCCCCGGTCCTGACCATCGAGGGCGACCGGCCAACGCCGGTGGACGCCCGCAGCCGACTCCGGCTGGAGGCGTTTGTAGAATCACTACAGGCCAGGCGCGCGCTGTCGCCGCTCCCCGACGCCCGTGGCGTTGGCCAGGCGGCTGCACCGCCCTGGGAGACCGATCAAGACTCGCCAAAGGCGGGAAAGTGAGGTAGCACACGTGAGACAGCGCATGTGGCAATCCGTTACCCTGGCAGGCATATTGATTGTGCTTGCATGGCTCCCTGCCTTCGGCCAAGACGCCGTTGGGGACTTCACGGGAACCATCACCTTGCGCAGCGGTGAGACGCTGCAGGGAACACTCAAACTGGCGGAGTTCGGCGTCGTCTACGGCTCGAGCATCGGCACTTTGCAGCCGGAGTACGGTGCCATCGAGTTGGACGTGAACGGCGAGAAGATCGCCACACCGGGCAGGGACATCTGGGCCGTGCAGGCGGAGTGGAAGAACGAGGGCACTGCCGAAGCCGCCGACTGGGTCATCGCCGAGATGATCGTCACCAAGAAGGACGGATCTCAGGTGATCGGCAAGCCCGTCTGGAAACTCCACTGCTCGACATCCAGTGTCGTGGGCGAGAACGGCGAGACGCGCCGAGTCAGCGCCATTCCTCTTACTCAGAAGGACTTCTCCGCCGACAACTTCATCCAGCAGGTCGTCATCGGCGACAAGCAGCCACCTGCCGCCCCGATCACGTCCGTGCCGGCCGAGGGTGCCGCCGCTCCGGCTGAG
>CAYRFY010000397.1:0-3705 GCA_964423635.1 uncultured Armatimonadia bacterium
CTCGCGCACTCCGGCGGCTACGTCCTCGACGGTGACGGTCAGTGACTTGTCCCCGGGTTCCGGTCTCATAGAGCATTGGCCCCTTCGGTAGGCTTCTGCGCAGACGCGGCAGAGGGTTCGCCGCCGAGGGGCGCTGCGCCTCCAGGCCGGGGTCGCCTGCGGCGAGGGCAAAAGAGTCGCTCGTTGACGCAGGCGGTGCACGGAGGCGTGAGCCACCCGTCTCACGAAACCTGTCGAGCAAGCCAGACCAACCCATCACTCGGGAGGCGGCGCTCATGCTATCTCAGACTACTGGACGCGCGGTGGAGGCGGCCCACCACGCGTTGTGGGACCGCTTCGTGGACCGCCAGGGTGTCATTCTCGACTACGTGGGCCTCGACGGCGAGGTGCAGCGCCCCACGCCGGAGGACTGCCGGCTCTGCCGCCCCAACGCCCTGTCGTGGGTGGCCCCCAACGAGAACGGCTCCTTCTTCGGTGGTGTCTACCTGGAGGCGGCCGTCAGCCGCTGGCTTCTGACAGGGAGGGAAGAGGACCGGGAGCGTGCCCGGACCATCGCCCGGGGGCTGTGGCTCTTGGCCTCGGTGGGCGAGACGCCCGGCTTTATCGCCCGGGGCGTAGCCGAGGACGGTTGCAGCCACTTCCCCATCGGCTCCAACGATCAGACCACGCCCTGGCTCTACGGCATGTGGCGCTATCTGAGCAGCGATGTGCCCGACGCTCAGGAGCGCCGGGGTATCTCGGCCAGGCTCATCGAGGTGGTTGAGGTTCTCCACGCCTGCGGGTGGCGGACGCCCTGCGACCGGCCGCCCTTCGACTTCCGCAACTGCCTGACGGAATGGACCTTCGAATCGGCCCCCAGGCTCCTGTGGCTGTGCAAGATGATGGCCGACCTGACCGGGGACGCTGTCTGGACGGTCCGCTATGACGAAGCGCTCGTCCAGCGCAACCCCGATCGTCCCGAAGGCCCGGACCGGCTCGCCATCTGCCGGCGGGGAATGGTGTTCGAATTGGGCGGCCGGCACTCGTGGATAGCTGCCAACTCCGTGACGGCGCTGCGCGCCCTGTGGGAGCTTGAGGACGCCCCGTCGCTGAAGGAGGCCTATGCCGAGGGCCTGCTGCACAGCGCCGAGCTGGCGGCCGAGAGCCTGCCTCTGGCTCTCCAGTTCGACCACGATGATCCGCGGCCGTTCTCGTGCAACTGGCGGGTGGTCAACGAGCTTTGGCACGAACAGATGACCGTGCAGGAGGCGGTGGAACTCGGGAAGCTGCAGGGCGGTCGGTTCGCCCGTGAGTCGCCACGCTGGCCGTACGAGGCCGGCTACGTGCGCGAGCCTCTTCGCGGCCTGGATTGCCTCCCTGTGCCCCAACGTCGGGTTCGTGCAGACGCTGATGCCGCAGATCGCCGCAGCCATCGAGCACTACCGGTGGGATCGCCTGCACATGTCGCAGTTCTTCCCCGCCGAGCTGGCGTACTATCAGTTGCTCGGAAGTGGCGTCGCACGGTAGCACACGGCGACGCCGCATCGCGCGACAGGAGGAGCCCCATGGCGCAGTTCGAAGGCCGCGACGACGGCACGCTCCGCGTGGACTGCGACTTCCCCGGCGGCAACATCATCGTCGACGGGATGCGGCCGGGCTGCCGGCGCGGGCGCCCGATGGTGGGCAGCGGCCGGTGAAATGGGCGGCTCTACTGCCCCTGCGCGGGTGCCGCCTCCTGCGCACCGGCAGCCGGAGCCGCCAACGCTCGCACGTGGACCTTCCCGTCACGCGCGAAGGCCACCTTGGCGCCGTCGGGCGAAAGGGAGAACACGCCCTCGATGCCGGCGCGCTGTGTCAGCCGCCGTGGGAGGCCGCCCTCCAGGGCGGCGGCGTACAGGTCGCCCGAGGAGAGGAAGCAGACATCGGCGCCGTCCGGCGACCAGCTTATGTAGCGAGGGGGATCCACGGGATAGAGGTCGCCTGAGACGAGACGGCGCGCTTCCCTGCTCTCCGTGTCGTAGACCCAGATGGCGTCGCGCCTGGGCTCGAAGCGCGTGAAGGCGATGGTCCTGCCGTCGGGCGACCAGCGCGGGAAGGAGTCCACCGTGCGCTCGCTGACGGCGATCGGCTCCTGCGCCCCGGGCGTCAGCACCATCACTGCGCAGGCCTTCATCGGGCCGCTATCGTCCATGACGCCGTCGGCCGTTCTGTCGGTGTAGACACGGAAGAACGCCACTGCATCCGAGACGGGCGAGACCTGGGGAGCCAGGTCGTAGCAAGCCGGCTCGTGCGTCAGTTGGCTCGCTTCGTCTCCGGAGATGGCTGTCTGCCAGATGGCTGAATAGGGCACCTGGGCCGTGGCGGTCGTCTCCGTTCTCTGCGCCTGTCCCGTCTCGGGGTCGTACCTGACCTTCGACTTCGTCACCGTCACCTCGTGCAAGGGCACGCCGCTCTTGTCGGCGCAGAAGAGCAGGGCCTTGCCGTCCCGGCTCCAGGTCAGGCCCGCCGATTGCGCATTCACCGGGCGGTCCGTCGCGCTTCGGGCCTCGCCGGTACGCAGGTTCAGCACGCTCACGACGGCGCCTGCCGAGACCCCTTCCTTCTCCACTACCGTGAGCGCGGCCACCGAGGATGGGTCAGTGGGGCTCACGATCGGGACGGCCTCCGGATGGAAGCGCGTCGCCGTCGCCAGCGTGCGCGTGGTACCGGCCTTGAGATCGACCTCCACCGCGCCCCTTTCCTGGAGCACCAGCACCGTTGTCGCGGAGAGCCACATCGGTGCAAAGCCGTCGCACAGCGGTCCTTCGGCATCCGCGCATGCGCAGGAAGCCCAGAGGTAGGCGGCGAGCACCGCCAGAACGAGCCCGACCGCGAGGTGACCACCCACCCCGACCTGCGCGCCGAGCCGGGGTGACACAACGGCGCTCTTGGGTGTCCGTGTCATGTGCATCACTCTCCTCACGTGACGACCGACGGTTGAGCTGGGCAGCGAGAGCGGTCAGCGGATGCCACCGGCGCCCCGGGCGAGGGCGCCTGGACAGTCACGTCGAGGGCGCCGGTGGCAGGTGGCTCAGGGGGTCGGCGGCAGCCCGCATACGGGGCACTTCGCCGCGTGCGGACACGAGGTCATGACGTAGGTGAACCTCTGCGAAGGTACACACACGGCATGGACGATGCACATGCAGTAGTCGCAGTAGTCAGGGCATGAGTTCCCGTACTTGCCCCCCTTCTGCCACCAGCCGTGCCCGTTGGCGCATGTATCGCCGTGGCGGCAACTAGGTGACACCCTGTTCTCCGTCTCCCAGGTGACGTCCCATAGAGCGGTGTTGCAGATCACGGTGTCCGTGAGCCCATGCCGGGAATCACCCACCTTCTGCCACTGTGGTGGCGGCGTCGTCTTGACGTTCTTGCAGCAGTTGGAGGTCTGTGCGTGCACGGGCGGCAGCTGTATGTACAGCCCCACGGTGACAGCTACGACGAGCAACGCGAGTCTCCTGACCATCCTGCATCCCTCCTTCGGTCTGGTGCCGTCTGTCGATCGCCGAGTGGCACTGCAGGCGCCCTCGCGAGAAGCCTCCGGCAGGTGTCGGTCGTCATGGTCGCGGATCAGCAGCAGGCAACGGAGCTTCCGTACCCCCGCCGCAGCCCTCAGTCAGCTCGGCGACGACGGAGTCGTCATGGTCGCGGATCAGCAGCAGGCAACGGAGCTTCCGTACCCCCGCCGCA
>CAYRFY010000397.1:3805-7860 GCA_964423635.1 uncultured Armatimonadia bacterium
GTCGTCATGGTCGCGGATCAGCAGCAGGCAACGGAGCTTCCGTACCCCCGCCGCAGCCCTCAGTCAGCTCGGCGACGACGGACCGGTACTCGGCGGCGTACTGTGTGTCCGCAAGCGCACCGAAGACCGTACCGGACATCGCCAGAGCCACCCCGGGTGTCCCGCTGCTCTGATGGTAATCGGATAGCCACTGGAAAGCAGTCCACAGAGGGATCGCCCGCTGTACGCCCTCGTAGTCACCGGCGCGGGCGGGCAGCGCCAGCATGACCTCTTCCCCGCGTGCGGGGTCGCCCAGTCTCAGCCACGCATTGGCCAAGGCCGTGTGCAGACGGCACAGCGACACTGCAATGAGCTCGGGCCCCCCAGCCAGTGCTCCGGCGAAGGCCTCCACCGCCTGCTCATCAAGTCCCACTCCTGCCAGCGAGTGCCCGAGAGCGATGCGCTCACTCACGGGTAGCCCGTCGCTCTGTGGACACGCCCATAGCGACAGAAGGCCGTTGGCGTCGTGGAGCAGCTCCAGCCCGCGCCCCAGGGGCACGGCCGCTTCCCGCCACGCGTCACCGTCCGTGCAGAGCCTGAGGGCCGTGCCCAGACTTGCGCACAGAGACGCCAGTAGCTCACGGGGTTCGAGGCGCTCGGCGGCCTGCACCCCGCGTCCGAGGGCTCTGACGTGGGCGGCCAAGAATGTCTGTACCTCAGGCCCGAAGGCCTCCCGGGGCACTTGGGCCAGCCGTTGCAGTCCACGGCCGGCGAGGCTGGGAACCCGCCCGGGAGTGGGGTCAAAGGCCGGGCGAGGGAAGCCGCGCGCCGCCGTCTCGAAGTCCGCGAGCTGATCGGCGAAGGGCGTCACGGCCCGGGCGACGAAGCTTGCCCGGAGTGGGTCGGCCTTGGGGGAGAGGCGATCCAGCGCCAAGTCCATCATCTCCCCGGCGAACCGGCAGTCGATGGGCAGCCAACGGGCGCAGAGCGCCGACGCAGCCGCGGCCAACTCCTCGGGTGGACTGCTCTCCGGGGCGAGGTGGGACAGATAAGCCCGCGTCAGTTGCCGCGCCTCTCCGAAGCGGCGCCGGTCCATCAGCTCCTCGATGAGTTGCGCCGGAGCCTCGCCGGTAGGCCGCATGTCCAGGGCCTTGCGGCACCAGCCGTCGCAGGCCTCCTGTGCAGCGGTCGAAGCCGGGGCTTGGCGCGCCGCCACCTGCCAGTTCATCAGTAGCAGCGCGGCGTGGGTTACCGGGTCGGCGGGGGCCCCAGTGCTGAGCGCTCGCGACAGGCTCTCGGCGAGGTTCCGGTACGGGGCGATGCTGTCCGGCGGCGGCCCTGCTTCGGCCGAGGCAAGCCTGCCGTACTCGCCGCAGATCGCCTCCAGCCCCGGGTCCTGCGCCGGCATCGGACAGCGAAGCAAGGGTTGCCAGCGGTCTACGAAGAGCCCGGACAGCACCGCGCATATGCTCCGCCCCTTCACGATGCGGATGTCGTAGGTCTCAGGGCCCCTGAGGGCGAAGCGATGCCACACGCCGGCGCCGAACTTGGCGAAGTCCGCCACAGCCACCACCGCTTGGCTGGCGTCGGTGATGACAAGGCACTGCTGCCGAGGATGCCAGGTGCCGTGCCAGTCCCAGTCCACCGCGTAAGTTGACACACACCACCAGCCGTCGGGGATCTCGATTGTGACCCGCAGATCCGGGCCCTCGTTGTCGAAGGGGTGCTCTTCGCCTTTGTCGTCCCAGCATGAGTACGTGTGGAGCCCGGCTACAGGGTTGGCCAGGGCCCGGTTGTCCTCGGTAGCCGTGGCGCCGATCCAGTTGCAGAAGAGCGCGTCGGGGCCGGCGAAGGTGGACACGGAGTATGCCAGAGGGCGGTCGGCCGACAAGTGCTCCAGGGCCGGGTCGGTGTACTGCATCGCCCCGGGGACCCCGATGATGTCGGCGTCGCTGCCCATGGCGCTGAGGACAAAGCCGTCATTCCCGTACGCGCCCGGCCATCGGCCCCGGGTCTCCCGGTCCTCTCCGAGCGGGACGGCGTTGGGCGACAGCGTGTGCCGCTGCTCCTGAATGCGGAGCACGGCCAGGACTGCGTCACGCGAGCAGCTCTTCTGCGGCGAACTCGCTACGAGCCGCTGAAACGACTCGAGGGCCGCGTCGTCGCGGCCCAGAGCACCGTAGACGACCGTCAACTCGTCCAGGATGCCCGCGCGCTCGTCGTCGCTCTCGGACCGGCGCCACAGCCCTGCCAGACACTCCAGCGCTGCGGCGTAGTGCATGCCGCGGCGCAGGCGGAGGACCTCGCCCAGGGGGGCCCCTGTGGCTGCCGACATGTCGTCGTCGGCCACCATGAAGGCAGGGCGTCCCCAGATCCCGCCGCGTGCCGAACCGTTGTAGACCTGGACCGCGAGGACGTTGTCAGCTCCGAACCGCAGGCTGTCGGAGGGCACACCGTAGAGACGTGGCTCGCCGGCGGCGGAGTGTGGTACCGGGGGGAATGAGCCTGTCGCAGCGATGCACCTACCGTTGACATAGGTCCGGTCGGCATCCAGAACCAGGCCGAGGTCCAACACAAGGGGAAGGCCACGCCATCCGCCGGGGACAGTGAAGTGGAGGCGGTACCATCCGCCGACGCCGTCCCCCGGCTGGCGCTGATCCCAGGTCTCGTCGGGCATCCCGACGCTCTCCCAGGAGCCGTCGTCCAGCTCGCGTGCGGAGCAGTCCGTCTCCAGGTCTTGCCCGCTGGCCCTGAACAGCCACCGGTCAGCGTCGGCCGCCCGGCACCCGATGCGCGGCGACCCCAGAAGTCCGCCGGTGCCGATGGTGTCGAAGACCTTGACAGCGACGACGTTCTCCTGGCCCCACCGGACGAGACCCGACGGCAGGATGTACTCGCGGTCTGTGCTGTACGCCGAGGCGGTGTTGGGGGGGAACGCGCCGGTGCCGCCGACCCTCGTTCCGTTGCAGTACGTCTCGTCCACGTCGTCGATGATGCCCAGCTTCAGCACCAGATCGCGGCCCGCGAACTGCTGCGGCGGGCTGAAGTGGAGCCGGTACCAGCCGTACACGTACTGCCCGGGTTGCTCGTCGTCCCATGAGCGGTGGGGCAGCCGGACGGGCGCCCAGTCCGAGTCATCGAGTTCAGGGGCCGAGTAGTCGGAGGCTCCGTCGGCCCCGGTTGGCTTGAAGAGCCACGGATCCGCCGCGGTGCAGGAGCTGCGGGCGGCCAAGCAAACCACAACAAGCAGCGCGAGCCGGGTGACCAGCACCCCAGCCCGGCGCGAGTCTGGAACTGGGTCGCGCCCCGGCACGCCACACTGGAGCATATCATGGGATTTCATGGCGCCCCCCCAGACTAATACGTCTTTATGTAGACGATTCCATTGTAGATGACCTATAATGCTCTGTCAACTACTTTCGACGTAGTAGTCGATGAGAGCCGCAATGTAACAAAGATCATCCCGTATCGAGGCGATATCGTATGCTGTGGCCGCCGTGGTACCGCTATACTGCGGCCGAGAAAAGCTAGACAGAGCGCCTCTGCAGGTGAGCTTGACCTGTTGCTGATCGCTGCCCGTCCAGGAGTCGGACCCTCGGCTCGCATCCGGCACAGACCGAAGGGGGCACGCCCATGGTCCAGCCCGAGCAATCCCGCAATACAGCGCTCCGCGCCGACTGCGGCTTCCCCGGCGGGAACATCATCGTCGACGGGATCGACGGCGACACGCTCCGCGTGCACCAGGACCTGCGCGACACAGAAGGCGACTGGTTCTACTTCTACTTCCGCGTGTGCGGGGCCGCCGGGCGCACGCTGACCGTGCGGTTCACCGGCTCGGAGGTGCTCGGCCCGTTGGGGCCGGCGGTGAGCTACGATGACGGGGCGACCTGGGGCTGGCTGGGGGCCGAGGCTCTCCGGGGATACGGGGAGTTCCTCTGCAGCGTCCCGCCAAAGGCCGATGCGGTTCGCTTCGCCTTCTCGGTCCCCTACACGCAGCAGCACCTGGATGCCTTCCTGGCTCAATGCCGCGAAAACCCAAACCTGCAGGTGGAGACCCTCTGCAACAGCCGCAAGGG
>CAYRFY010000398.1:0-2857 GCA_964423635.1 uncultured Armatimonadia bacterium
GTTTTCGAGACCGGCGCCGCCACCGCCGAAGAGCTGCTTGCGGCGCTGCAGGCGGATTTCGTCGGCCACGAAGCACTCAGGCGGCGCCTGGAGGCCTGCCCCCGGTTCGGCAATGCCGAGCCGGAGGCCGATGAGCTGGCCCGGGATATCTCCGGCTTCGTCTTCGGTGAGCTGCGAGAGCATGCCCCCTGGCGTGGCGGGCGCTACCTGCCCGCGTGCCTGATGTTCACCACCTACGCCCATTTCGGCAGGCCCGTAGGTGCCACTCCCGACGGCCGCAGGGCTCAGGAGCCCATCGCCGACTCCGCGGGTGCCATGCAGGGACGCGACACGAGCGGCCCCACGGCCCTCCTGCAGTCCGTGGCCTCCATCAAGCACCATCTCGCCCCCGGCACACTGGTGGTCAATGCACGCTTCGCCAGGACGATGCTCACTTCCGCCGACATGCGCCGCAAACTGCGGGACCTCATCGAGACGTACTTCGAGTTGGGCGGCATGCAGCTTCAGGTCAATGTGGTCGACCAGGCGATATTGCGGGACGCCATGGAGCATCCCGAGCAGCACGGTGACCTGATCATCCGTGTGGGCGGGTACTCCGAGTACTGGACCCGGCTGGACGACGATCTGCGTCGCTCGATCCTCGAGCGCGTCGAGCACGAGTAGGGGAGACGCACGACGAGGAACGCCCGAGGCCAAACGTCTCACCACGGAGACAAGGGGTACGCGGAGTCCCACAGGAGACGGACTGAAGGCCGAACGCGGAGGCGCAGAGATACAGAAAGCGACTGAGTACAACACCGGCGAGGCAGACGGCCCGTTCCACGCGACCACTGGCTCTTCGCCGTTCCGTGCGCTCTCCGCGTCCTCGTGTGGAGCCGTCCGCCGCTGCCGTTCCCTGTCACCCTGCCCCTGTCTCCTGTCACCTGCCGTTGCCCTGCCGTGCCCTGTCACCCTGCCCCTGTCTCCTGTCACCTGCCGTTTCTGCCCTTCGTGCTTTGCCTGGTTGGCCTGAAATGCTATAATCGCTCACGTGCAATGACGCTGCGATTTCCGGAGGGATGACCTGTGCGTAATCTCGGACTTGCCGCGGCGGTGCTCGCCGCTGTCCTGCTCACCGGGGCGGCGTGGGCACAGATGGAGCCGAAACTCCCGGTGGTCGTCTGCCCCCGGGTTTTGGAAGCCCCCATCATGGATGGGAACATCGACGGCGCCGAGTGGGCCGCGGCCGGACGGCTGTCCGAGTTTGTCGTGTTGGGTGGACGCAGTATGCCCCGCCTCCCCTCGCGGGTCTATGTCCTGCACACCAGCAAGGCGCTCTACATCGCGGCACAGCTCGATGACAGCAACTCCACCGACCTGGTGGCCAATGCCACGGACCGCGACGGCAGTGTCTATGAAGACGACTGCCTGGAGCTGTTCGTGGACATGGAGGGTACCCGGCAGCACTACGCCCACCTCGCGGTGAACTCGCTGGGTACCAAGTTCGATGCCTACGACCACGACAGCGCCGAGAACTTTGACTGGAACGTCATGGCCGCCATCAACAACAGCGGCTGGGCCGTGGAGATCGAGTTGCCCTTCGCCGGCGAGGTCCCGCCTCGCGATGGGGAAGTATGGAACATCGGGGTCTGCCGCAATGCCGCCCGCGAGGGGGAGCTGAGTACCTGGAGCCGACATGAAAAAGGGTTCCACGAGCCCTCGGCATTCGGCACCATGCAGTTCATTTCGCCCCTGCTGACGGCGACAATCGACGACATGGGTGACCGTCTCATGGGTGAGAACGTGGGCATGGTCACGGTGGAGAATCTGTGCTCCTCGGCCGTCGACGCCAAGCTCAATGTGGTCGTCATGGGTAGCGACCGGCGCAGCCACTACTTCGGTACCGCCAAGCAGACCCTGGAGCCGCTGAGCCGCAAGCAGGTTTATATCCCCTACAGGGTGCGGCGCTGTGGGCCTGCGTGGCTGGCGTTTTCCGTCACGGATTCCAAGGGCGACGTGGCCTGGCGTAGTGCCGCCTACCCCATCGAACTGCCGGCCGTCAGCGATCCGCTGGAAGAGGTCGGGCACGCCATTGCCCAGGGCTGGAAGGCATGGGCGCGTCTGACGCCGTCCGAGGCAAAGGACAGCTTGAAGGCGAGCCTGGAGCAACTCCAGAAAGAGTGGGACTACCTGGACGCTCAACTCAACGACGCCTCCGGCATGCGCACCGGGCGCCTGCAGGCCATGGGCATCGAGGTGCAAAGGCTCAAGAACGAAGCCGAAGCCATGCAGGAGCGCATCGAGGCCATAGCTTCTTGAGTTGTCGATTGCGGTAGCCGCCAGGGCGGGCCGGCCTCCCGGCCCGCTCTTTGACGTTCAGCGGGCACAGGGTTTTGCCTTGCGGTCTCTTGCCCTTCCGGCTCCACCCGTGCGTACACCGGCCGAGGGCGAGAATGCTGTGCGCCGCCGTGGATGCGGTTTTCGTGCCTCGCCATCGCCGCCAGCAAAGGACGCTCCATGCGAACCGCTGTGCCTTCTGAACTGGCCAAAGATCTGGCGAAGATCGTCGGGGCGGACAACGTTCGCCACGAAGAGCGCGATCTTCTCCTGTTCTCCTACGACGCCAGCCCGGAGACCATCCGCCCCGAGGCCGTCGTCTTCCCGCGCACGACCGAGGAGACTTCGGCCGTGGTGCGGCTCGCCCATGAGCGGCAAGTGCCCGTGACGCCGCGGGGGGGCGCCACCAGTCTTTCGGGCGGACCGGTGGCCGCCGACGGGGGCATCGTGGTCTCGCTCACGAAGATGGACCGCGTCCTCGAGCTGGATCTGCCCAATCAGCGGGCGGTCGTCCAGCCGGGATGCATCTGCATGGACCTGC
>CAYRFY010000398.1:2867-3095 GCA_964423635.1 uncultured Armatimonadia bacterium
AGAGCGCCGTGGAGCAGCGGGGGTTCTTCTACGCACCGGATCCGGCCAGCCAGATTGTCTGTACTCTCGGTGGAAATGTGGCCGAGAATGCCGGAGGCCCCCACTGCCTGAAGTACGGCGTCACCACCAACCACGTCACCGGACTTGAGGTGGTCCTCCCCGACGGCCGGGTTCTGCGCACCGGCGGCAAGTCCCTGGACTGGCCCGGGCCCGATCTGACCGGCGCCC
>CAYRFY010000398.1:3109-7833 GCA_964423635.1 uncultured Armatimonadia bacterium
TCACCTGTCGCCTCTTGCCCAAACCCCAGACGGTCACGACAATGCTGGCCATCTTCGATTCACTGGACAAGGCCGGCGAAGCCGTCTCCGGCATCATCGGCGCCGGCCTTCTCCCCGCCACATTGGAGATGATGGACAAGCATGTGATCTACGCCGTCCAGCAGTCCTTCGATGCCGGCTATCCCCCGGACGCCGAGGTCGTGCTCATCATCGAGGTCGACGGGCTGCAGGTGGCCATGGATCGTCAGTTGGCGCAGATCCGCGATATCTGCCGGCAGCACGGGGTGCAGGACTTCAAGTGGGCCAAGGATGACGCCGAGCGCGCCCTGCTCTGGCGCGGACGCAAAGGCGCCTTCAGCTCCCTGGCCAACCTGTCGCCCAGTCAGATCGTCAGTGATGTCGCCGTCCCGCGCACCGAGCTGCCCTACGTGCTGCATCAGGTCATGGAGATCGCCGGGAAGTACGGTGTGCAGATCGGCAATGTGTTCCACGCCGGGGACGGCAACCTCCACCCACATATCCTCTACGACATCCGCGATCCGGACCAGGTACAGCGGGCGCACCAGGCCGATGAGGAGATCATAAGGCTCGCGGTCTCGCGTGGTGGGGTGCTCACGGGCGAGCATGGCGTCGGCTCGTGCAAACGCAAGTCCATGTCGCTCTTGTTCTCCGCCGCCTCCTTGCGGGCGCTGTGGGCGCTCAAAGACGTGTTCGACCCGGCCGGGCTTTTCAACCCGCGAAAGGTGCTCCCCCCCAGAGGCGGCATTGATCCTGCCGAAGACCCCCATCTGCCCCACGGCGGCTTCCAGGAAGCCGCGGACCGGCTCGTCGTCATCGATGAGGAGGGAGTCCTGCAGCCGTACGACGCGGAAGCGGTGGGCAAGATTCTGGCTCTGGCCGTCCGGGAGGGCAAGACCGTCTGTGTCCGCGGTGGCGGCACCAAGTCGCGTCCACCCGCGGCCGACGCCGCGGTCCTGTCCACCCTGGGCCTGAAGAAGATCCTCTCTCTGGACCCGGAGAACATGACGGTCCGCGTCGAAGCGGGGGTGAGCTGGAGCCGACTGGAGCAGGCCGTCGCCGGTGTGGGCCAGCGCGTGGCCCTGCGGCCGCCACACGCCCGAAACGCAACTGTCGGCGGGGTCATCGCCACCAACTCCAGTGGGCCGCACCGCCTGCGCCACGGCACCTGCCGCGACCTCATCACCGGGCTGCGCTTCGTCCTGCCCTCCGGAGAGACGATTACCATGGGCGGCGGCTGCGTGAAGAACGTCTCGGGCTACGCCCTGGAGAAGCTGCTCATCGACTCCGGCGGCGCCCTGGGGGTCCTTGTCGACGCCACATTCCGTACGCTCCCGCTCCCGGAGACGGAGCGGACACTCCTGCTGTCGGCTGCAGACGGCGCCGGGGCTCGAGAGACCCTCTACGCCCTGGGGCAAGAGCTGATCGGCGGACATCTGCAGTGCGCGGCTGTGGAACTGCTATCGCCGGGGCTGGCGGCGCGGGGGGGCGCCCCGGAGGCCTGGGTCCTTGCGGTCGCGGCCGAGGGACTGGTGGAAGAGGTGGACTACCTGGCCCGGGAGATCGGGGCCCTGGCCGCCGGGCGAGACCTGCACCAGGTGGCCGTACTCGAGGGCGACGCCTCCATGGCCTTCTGGGAACCCGTGATCGCCGTGGGTGATCCCGTCGCTCAGGTCGGTGTTCCTCTGTCTCGCGGGCCACAGGCCGTGGAGCGTCTCGCCGAGACCCTGAGCGAAGACGCTCTGATCCGCCTGGGGGCGGGCACCGGGATCATCTGCGTCTCGGCTACCGGTATAAAACTGGGGCCCTTGGAGTCTCTTGCCGGCGAGCTACAGGGCTCCGCCCGGTGGCTGGCTCCGGCGCCCGTGGGACAGCCCAGGGGCCATCTGGACCCGGTGGCCGCCGCCCTCAGCGCTCAGATCAAACAAGCCTATGACCCGCGGGGCGTCCTCGCAGTCCCGGGTTGGGAGCCGTGGGACGCAGCGTGACAAAGCCACCGAACCCCCTCAATGAGTTACTGGTCCAAAGTGAGCTTCTGCACTGCAATCGCTGCGGCTATTGCATGGCCACCTGTCCCACCTACCGGGCTCTGCGTGATGAGCGCCAGGTGGCCAGGGGGCGCAATGAGATCGTGCGCCAGGTCGCCGGCGGCCGGCTCAAGATGCTATCGGAGCTGCGGGACCCGATCTTCGAGTGCCTCCTGTGCGGGGCCTGCACCGAGACGTGCTTTTCCAATGTGAAGACCGATGAGATCATCGTCCGCGCCCGCGAGGCCTGGCAGGAAGAGCATGGGCAGCCCGCCGTGCAGCGGCTCATCTTCGACCAACTCCTGCCCTACCCACGCAGGCTGACGAACCTGATGCGCATGCTCTCCCTGGGCAAGCGCTCGGGTCTTGCCGAGTTGGCTCACCGCCTGGGTATCCTGAGGTGGATCAATGCCACGCTCGAGGGGGCCAACGGCCTGGTGGGCACCATGCCGCGCAGGTTCCTGCGCGACCGTCTCTACCGCATGGGTTTCCGACGGCAGACCACCGGCGGCCCGGCGCGCTGGGTGCGCCCCCGAGACGCCGCGGCGCCCGCCCCGGGCCCCTCGGTGCTGTACTTCATCGGCTGTGGCACCAACTTCCAGGTTCCGGCGCAGGGCGAGGCGGCCATGCAGGTGCTCGCCGCTGCCGGCTGCGAGCTTACGGTGGTCGAGAACGTCTGCTGCGGCCTGCCACCCTATTCCTATGGCGACCGGGATGCCGCCCGCAGCCTCGCCGGACAGAACCTGGAGGCATTCCAGGCGCTCTCCTTTGACTACATGGTCACCGAGTGCGGCAGTTGCAGCGCATTCATCAAGAAGTGGCCGAGCCTGCTGGAGCAGGACCGGGAGCAGGCAGACGCCGCCCAGAGCGTGGCCTCGCGCACCCGTGATTTCACCCAGCTCTTGCCTGAGCTACATCTGCCCTCCGGAGCCGAAGCTCCCCACGGCAAGTACACCTACCACGACCCATGCCACCTGCGGCGTGGGCAGGGCCTCTACTCTGAGCCACGCGCGCTCCTCAAAGACGTGGCCAACGTGGACCTGGTGGAGCTGACGGAAGCCGACTGGTGCTGCGGCGGAGCCGGCTCGTATAATCTGGCCCATCCGGAGCTGTCACTGGAGATCCTGGAGCGCAAGATGGGCCGCATTGCCGACACCGGGGCAGGGACGGTCGTGACCGCCTGCCCGGCCTGCGTGATCCAGCTCTCCTACGGTGCACGCCGCCAGCCACAGCCGGTACAGGTCAGGCACATCGCCCAGGTGCTGGCCGAGGCCTACGGGATGCCCGTGGAGAACTGACCGGACCGGGGTTCTGACCGGTCGCGCCCCGCCGCACAGCAAAGCCTGAATGGCCCGCTGGAAGCGCGGCCGGAAACCCCGCAGTCGTCGGGAAGGTCATTCTGAGAGCGTCCGATCCCGGTAAGAGCAGCTCGAAGAATCTCCTGGGGTGTCGCGAGATCCTTCGCCCACGCGGCACAAGCTCGAGCTTGCGCCGCCCGGACTTGTGACGCAGGCGCTCCAGGATGACATTTCCACGGCAGGCCCAGCTTTTCGGCCGGACCTCCAGACCCAAGAGGAGAACCTCGCCGCTCTGGGGAACACTCCCGGCAAGAGGCGGGGGAGAAGGACGGCGGATGACCGGCGGCCGGGGTGAGCGCCTCGCCCGGCGCGGCCTCCACATAGAGCAATGCATGCCGCACCTACTTGGCGTATTGGCTCTCGTATTGACAGGGAGGGAACCAGGTGAATATCTCTAGGTTGCTGTTGGTCGTGGCGCTGGTCGCGATGGTCGTCTGCATCGTTACGTCCTGCGGGAAGAAAGATGCCGGTGGTGAGGGCGCCGGTCCGGCGGGTGGGCCCGAGGCCATGGCGGGCGGCCCTGCCGGTCCCGGTGGTCCCGGTGGCGGCCCCGGTGGTCCCGGTGGTGCTCCCGGCGCTGGTCCCGGTGGCGGCCCCGGTGGCGGCCCCGGTGGTCCCGGTGGTGCTCCCGGCGCTGGTCCTGGTGGTCCCGGCGGTGGTCCCGGCGGCGGTCCGGCCGGTGGCGGCCCGGAAGGGGGGCCCGGTGCTGACGCGGGTGCCGCGGGCGGCGAAGAGGGTGCCGAGGAGCCGAAGGCTCCCGAGATGTCTGCCGCCGAGGTCAAGGACCTCCTGGCAAGGGCCGACAAGGCCAAGGACCGCGGCGATCTGGACGGCGCCCTGCGCCTGGTCAGCGCGGTACTTCGCTCCAAGCCCGAGGACGTTGAGGCCAACTGGCTGGCCGCCTGGGTCCTGGCACAGAAGAAAGACACCGCCCTGGCCATTGGCCGCTTCGAGCGCGTGCTGAAGCTGGGTCTGGACGAGGACCGTGCCGGCGAAGCCGCCGCGGCCGTCAAACGCCTAAAGGCCAAAACGGAGTAGACCCGCACGCCCCTTCGATTCAGCAAGGCGGACGGCCGCGACCCAAGCGGCCGTCCGCCTTTGTGCGTTCTGCAAGTGGGCGAGCCGGTGTGTCACACCTCGTGGATGAACGCCGAAGCGGAGGTTGCGACAGGCAGCAGTCGTCTCCGTGCACGCGGGTCTCCAGGCCCGCAACGTAGTCCATCGCCGCATCGCCGATAGGCACTCACCGGTCGGTCGCCCGTGCCTGCGGGTCTCCAGAGCCTGTCGTGAAAGTCCCGGCGGCCGATGGCGGCGGGATTGT
>CAYRFY010000399.1:0-7810 GCA_964423635.1 uncultured Armatimonadia bacterium
CGGGTGACCAGGATGGATGCCGGTCCTCGACCCGGGGATCGTGGGTGAGTTGCCGTGGAGGGCCATCGACCTCAGCGCCGTCGCGCACCCGGATAGCCCACAGCAGGTGGCCGTGGCAGTAGGCGATCCAGGAGCCGTCGGGGCTCCAGTCCGGCTCCTGACCGGGCGTGAGGAAGTGCGCCGGGCCGCCCTCGATCGGCAGGACGTGCAGCCCGGCCGGAACTGCCAGCGCCCTTTGGAGCGCGACGAAGTGACCGTCTGGTGACCAGCACGGATGGCCGTCGAGGCCCGAGCCCGCCGTGAGCCCCCGCACGGCGCCGGAGGCCAATTCCAGCGTGCAGAGGTGGTCGGCGCCGTGCCGGTTGCTGTGGACGAACGCGATCTGGGCGCCATCGGGGGACCAGGCCGGCGCGTCTTCGTCGGCCTGGGAAGGGGGCGTCAGCCTACGAGGAGGCAGGCCATCGAGGGAAAGGCAGAACAGCGCGCTGAAGTTCCCGGCGAGACCGACGAAGCACAGTCGCTGCCTGTCCGGAGCCCATGCGGGGCTCCAGACCCGCGTCGTTTCGGGCGGCAGCTCCGGCCGCCGGATGCGAGCGCCCTCGGCGTCTGTGATCAGCAGCTCACTTCCGCCTGCATCGGTGCCACGCACGAAGGCGATACGGCCGTCATGGGAAGATGCCGGTCCGCCGAGGTGCTCCGATGCCCTTGAACCGCATCCGCCCGCGCTCACACCCACACCTGCTCTCCAGGTTGCAGACCTGGGATCTGGTCACCCCTGCCACCACAGGCTGATGACAACGACGGCACATATAGCAGGTAAGATCGCCGTGCTTGTGGAATTATAAGCGACCAGGAATGGTTTAGAGTCAATGTGCAGGATTTTCTGCACACTTTCTGTGGGGTGGGGTCTGTGCAACCGGCGATGGCTATGGGGACGTTCCTGCGCGTGTGGCGGTCGGAGTGGGCGGGGCTCAGTCGAGCCCAACTGGCGACCGCCGTCCAGCGCCACGTGAATGGTCGGAAACGCGTCACGTCGGGTGTCATCCGTTGGTGGGAGGCCGGCCAGCCGCCGGCGAGCACGGAGGAACTCGAGGCGCTCTGCCTGGTGATGCGGGCGCACGAACTCACGGCTCCTGAGGTGGAGCAGTTCCGCTCTGTCGTGTTCGCCGCCTGTGCCAACCGGCAGTACCCCGAGCTGTTCGATCCGCTCGATCTGCAGAGTGAAACGGGGATGCGTGCCGCCCTCAGTACGGCCTACGCCTGGCGCGACGCGGTGCCCTCGCCCCCGGTCGTGCTTCCGGTCGCGCTGTTCCGCCAACTCGCTGAAGGCACCCCGGGAACGCAGGGCGAGACTGTCCTCAAGCCCGACAGGAATCGCTACCTGGCGCTGTACCATCTCCAGTGCATCATGGCGAACCGACATACCGTCGCCGGCCGCTACGAACAGGCCGCCGCAGCGTGCGAGGCGGCGGGCGGGATCTGCCGCCGTCTCAGCGGGCCGACGGGCAGAGCCGGCGCCGAGGCCGATCCCACCGGCCTGGGGTGGAGCTTCGCAGCCATCGCCCTTAGGCGGTATGCCGTCTGCCGGGGCGTTCGTCCGTGGTCCTACGACTCCGCGCATGGTGTGATACCCGTCGCCGACAGCGCAGGCCAGAGCAGCAGCCTGTGTCGCCAGATACTGCGGCTTGCACAGCGGGCACACGCCGGCGGAGATCACGATCTGGCTCTGCGATGCGTTGTCAGCGGTGCCCAGCCGTGGTTCCTGGGCGAGGCCTGCTCGGAGGCGCTGCACGGGGTCTACGCGCCCTTTGTGGAGAAGGCCGATGAGCTGTGGCACTCGGCCGAAGGCCAGAACAGGTTGTTTATGATCCTCCTGGGCGAGGGCCTTGTTCGAGATGCGGAGAGGCTGCTTGGCCGCTTCGCGATGTGGGAGCACGGAACCATGGTGGAGCGGTGCCAGTGGTACCAGGCCCTGGGCGACCTGGCCGCACTCCGGGGAGCGTCCACGGAGGCCGTCGGGCACTATGAGCGCGGGCTTGCCCTGCCGGAGCACGATCACACTCAGTGGTATGCCGACCAGTTCAAGGCGGCGATCGCCGCGCTTGTATCGTCATAGGCAGGCAGGATCACCACGGAGCCAATGTGCAGAGCTTTCTGCACACTTTCTGTGAGGTGGCGTCTGTGCAACCGGCGATGGCTATGGGGACGTTCCTGCGCGTGTGGCGGTCGGAGTGGGCGGGGCTCAGTCGAGCCCAACTGGCGACCGCCGTCCAGCGCCACATCAACGGTCGCAAACGCGTCACTTCGGGCGTCATCCGCTGGTGGGAGGCCGGCCAGCCGCCAAGCAGCACGGAGGAACTGGAGGCCCTGTGCCTGGTGATGCGGGCGCACGAACTCTCGGCTCCTGAGGTGGAGCAGTTCCGCTCTGTTGTGTTCGCCGCCTGTGCCAACCGGCAGTACCCAAACCTGTTCGAGGATGACGACTTCGCGCATTCGCCGCAGGTGGCGCAGACCGCGGCCGAGATGATAAACGCAGGAACCGGGCTGAACGTGGGCGCCGGGGACCGGGTGCCGGCGACCGCCCGAACCGAGGAGCTGCGCGCTGCCCTGCAGGAGCAGGCCGGGCCGCGGCAGAACAAGGCGTAGCGCACGCGCCAGGAGGCCGCGTCGGCGTGCCTGGGGGCGCTGTGCGCGTCCCGGCACTAACAGCGGGGTCGGAACCTGCTGGGGGGCACCGAAGCGGGAGCGACGGCGGCCTTTGTGCGATCACGTTTTGGCACAGGGGAGGACCAGGCCAATGCCCTGTCGGCAGTGGGGGTGACCGGTCTGAGTCTAGTGCGGCTGGAAGTCTCGGAAGCCATGAACCTGTTCCTGGCGAACCCGTGCCCTCGACACGTGGCCCGCCTGATCAGCCTGACACGGGCAACAGATGGGCCCCTGCTCTCGTCGCCATCGGCCATCGGGTTCGCTTCTTCGTCGCCCTATCCGCGGGCCGGATCGGTGACGCGGAGGCGCATGCCGCCGAGATGGAGTGCCTCAACCGGCCGGAGCCCTCCTGGCGGTCCGCGTGGCTGTGGTGCATGGGGCGCCTGGCTTTTGCCCGGGGCCGCTATGAGGAGGCCAGGGGGTGCTTCCTGGAGGGGCGACATGCCGCCGGCCTGGCCGCCGTCGGCGCATATGAGCGACAGCTCGCCTCGGACATCGAAACCTGCCAGCGACGCCTGGCGGGCGAGAAGGGCTCTTGGGTCCCCCCGTTCTACGTGCCGCGGGGGGCGGCCCCTAACCCGCGTCCGCAAGGCCAACGGCGCTCTGTACGGGCCAGATAGAGGTCAGGGGCTCTCTCGCCGCCTACACGCGACACTCCCGGCAGAGGTACCCCGGCGGCCCGAAGGGCTCCGTGGGCCGGGTGATGGCGATCTGGTCCGGCGCCGACCACCGCCCGCAGGTGGTGCAGCGGATGCTCCGGGTCCGCGGGTCCAATAGGAGGCCCGCGGAGCCGGGCAGGATGGCCTCCGTGTGGCACAGGCCCCGCAGCGTGCGCACCAACTCCACCTGCAGCTCCCACAGGCCGGGTGGAAGGTCCCCCAGAATCGTCAGTTTCGGCTCACAGCCCCGGACCAGCCTCTCGGCGCCCCGCAGGCCCAGGTTCGAGGCCTGAAGGAACGTGGCATCCGTGTACTCCCGTGGGTCCGTCTCGCCCACATGCAGGATCAGGATGTCGCAGCCGCCGAGGTTGTCGGCATCGCACAATTCCGGATAGAAGCCCGTGTTCCCCGTGTACCCCAGCGTCAGGCCCGGCTTGTCGGCCCCGGGGTCGTAGCACTCGATCCGCAGCCCCACGGCGCCGGGCGCGCCGGAGCTGTGTTTCGCCTCGAAGTAGCCCACATCGAAGGGCAGGTCGGCGATCTCGCCGAGGTTGATGAACACGGTCTTGAAACCTCGGCGTCGCGCCAGATCCATGGCGATGGGCTGGGGACGCCGGTGCGCGGCGTACTGCGGGTCCAGCACCGTGGCCTGCGCCGTGTCGGTGTCCCATAGCAGGCAATAGGTCCACAGCTCGGGGGCCTCGTGCTTGGCCATCTCGTAGCGCAGTCGGTCCAGCGCATCCAGTTCCCCGGAGTGGGAGGGATGGGCCCGCGTGACGGCCAGTGCCTGTATCTCCCTGCAGTGCAGTCCGGCGGCGTGCATGCCGGCAAGCAGCCCCTCGCCGGCGTCGATGGCCAGCCCCTTGCCGGCCCACTTGAGCAGGTATCCCCCGGACTGCCCCCGCGGGGCAGGCGCCCCCGTACTGTCGGCTCGAGGGATAAAGCCTCTGGCGATCGCCAGGACATCGGGAAGATCAGAGGAAGGCGTCTGTGCGTAGGCCTGGTGCGTGCGGTGGGCCGCCAGAGCCGTCCGTCGCAGAACGCGCTGAGCCGCCGCGCCCTGACCGCCGTCGGTCCGGGCGATCTCGGTCCCTGCCACGAGCCAGGCGGCGTCGCCAGAGCTGCGCATCTCAGACCCGATGCGCGCCCTGGCGATCATGGCGGCCGTCATCGCGGCCTGCTCATCATCGCCCGTCGTCTCGAAGGTGCTGAGCGCCTTGTTCCAGCAGTTCACGGCGGTCTCGTCATCGCCCTTGTGGCAGTACGCCACCCCGATGTTGTACCACGCGGCGCCCACGCCGTCGAAACCGGGAACATCGAAGGCCCGCTGGTAGCAGCTTATGGCGCTGTCGAACTCCTGCCGTCTGGCATACGCCAGCCCCATGTTGCACCAGGCGTCGCCCTGACGGGCGAAACTCGAGCTCTCCAATGCGCGCTGGTAGCTGGCGATGGCTCGGTCGTGGTCGCCGCGCTCGGAGTACGCATTGCCCATGTTGTACCAGGTGGCATCCGCGGCGGTGTAATCCGGGTCGTCCAGCGCCTCCTGGAAGCAGGCAATGGCCTCGTCGCACTGCCCGATGTCCGCATGGGCCAGGCCCATGTTGTGGCACGTCTCGCCCAGTGCCGAGTAGCCCGGAGCCTTCAGGGCGCGCTGATAGTAGGCGATGGCGCGGTCGTGCTCGCCGATAAGGCGATAGGCCTCCCCAAGGTGGTTGCAGGCCGCGCCGATCGCCTCGAAACCGCGGTCCTTCAGGGCGCTGAGGTAGCAGGGGATCGCGCGGTCGGGCTGCCCGAGGGCCGCCAGCGCATTGCCCATGGCATACCACGACTTGCCGGGGGTGGCGTAGGCGGGGTCGGCCAGGGAGCGCTCGTAGCAGGAGATGGCGCGGCCGTGGTCGCCCTTGGCCGCCCAGGCCAGACCCAGATTGCTCCAGGTGGCCGCGGAGTTCTCATAGCCCGGCTCGGCCAGAGCCGCCTCGTAGCACGAGACCGCCTGGTCGTAGTTCGCCCTGGCCATGTGGGCCAGGCCCATGTTGCTCCCCGTGCCAGGTAACTGCGCTCATTGAGTGCCTGCTGATAGCACTCGATGGCTTCGTCGAAGTCGCCGCGGGCCATGTAAGCCAGGCCCATGTTGTTCCACGCCGCCCCGGGGTTCTCGTAGTTCGGTCTGTTGAGCGCCTTCTGGTAGCAGGCAATGGCCCGGTCGTGCTCTCCCTTGGTGGCGTGCACCAGCCCCATGTTGTTCCAGGCCACTCCGGGGCTGTCATACGTCGGGTCCCGCAAAGCCTGCTGGTAGCACTCGATTGCTTTGTCGTAGTCGCCCAGGGCGGCGTAGGAGAAGCCCATGTTGTTCCACGCCAGGCCCGGACTGTCGAAGCTCTTGTCCTCCACCGCCTTGCGGTAGCGGTCGATGGCGGTCTCGTAGTTGCCGCGACGCCCCTCCACGAGGCCCTGGTAGAACCTGGCCAGGCCCACCAGACGCAGTGAGGGCAGCCCGACGATGCCGTCCAGGCGGGCCAGGGCCTCGTCCAGGTCATCGGCGGCCTCGAGCCCCGCGGCCTCGGCGATCTGCGCTTCGGCGGCGAAGCCCATCTCCCGAGCGTACCTGGCGGCGGCGGCATACTGCTCTCTTGCCTGGTCTGTCTTGCCTGCCCTGCGCAGGGCACGCGCATCCCAAAACAGGCCGCTGAAACTCTGCAGCGCGGCACTTAGTTGCATCGCAATTGACCTCGCTAAAGGACCGAACGGCTCTTTGCCCCGCAATCCACCGACCCGAACACGCCGGCTCGGCACATGCACCATGGAAGGTAGTAGTGTACCACGCGACAGCCTCGTCCGGTCAAGAGGCTCGGGGTCAGCTTGGCCTGACTGGTCTTGACACAGGCGATAGGAGGGGGCACCCTTAGGCAGGCGCCCGTCGTCGCGTGACAGGGCGCCAATCCTATGCCCGCAGCCGGCATACACCTACAGGAATCGCATGGTCATGGCCAATCACCTCTGTCGAGTTGTCCTGCATCCCGACCGGTACCCAACCAACGAGCACTACCCCTTCAACCTGTCCTTATTCCGCAATACCGCCCAGGTTGACCTCACCGGACCGGTAACCTTGTTCGTCGGGGAGAACGGTACGGGGAAATCCACGCTTCTGGAGGCCATCGCGCGCAAGTGCGGCATCCACATCTGGCAGGAGGAGCGCACGCGGTACCGCTACAACCCCTACGAGCACATGCTGGCCCAGTGCATCAGCGTGAGCTGGCGCGACGGCACCGTGCCCGGCTCGTTCTTCGGCTCCGGCATCTTCCAGGACTTCGCCCGTCTCCTGGACGAGTGGGCCTCCGCCGATCCCGGACAGCTCAAGTACTTCGGCGGCAAGTCGCTCATGGAGCAGTCCCACGGCCAGTCGCTGATGGCCTACTTCCGCGCCCGCTACAAGCTCCGCGGCCTGTACCTGCTGGATGAGCCGGAGACCGCCCTCTCCCCCCGGACACAGCTCGAGTTGCTGGGCCTGCTCTCCGCCGCCTGCGAGGCCGGCAAGGCACAGTTCATCATCGCCACCCACTCCCCGATACTGCTCTCCTGCCCCCAGGCCACCATCTACAGCTTCGACGGGGAGAGCATCGAGCCCATCGAGTATGAGGACACGGACCACTACAAGGTCTACCGCGACTTCATGGCCGCACACACGGAGTGCGGAGAACGACAGGGGAGAACGGCGGGAAACGACCACGTCTGACCACGGAGACACGGAGAACACGGAGTTCCACGGAGAACGGCTTTCCGGGCGAACGGCCCAACACAGAGACACGGAGAGAGGCACCAAAGGCGGCCTGCGAGGTGAAGAAGGCGGACCGTTGACGCGGAAGGTGGGCGAGGAACGCGGCGGTCGGTTGGGGAAGAGTCGTCGTGGAGCTACGGCGGGGGCCACAGGCCCACCTAGACCCCATACGGAGGCTGTTATGCATCCTGCGCGAATCGTCGCACTATCCATGGTGGTGATTGCCTTGCTCGGATCAAACGCATCGGCTCAGGAGCCCGTGAACATCGGCTCGCGGCTGGAGTTGCTGGTTGACGACACCCTCATCGAGACAATGGCGGGAGGGGCGCGGTTGCTGCTACACCATCCCCAGAGGCGCGATATCGTCTTCGAGACCGATGCCCCCTGGGAGGGCAATGCCAGCGCCTATCAGTCCGTGTTCAAGGACGGCGATCTGTATCGCATGTACTATCGCGGTACCCACTATCGCCACAGCGGTGAACCGGCCCAGGCCCTCGAGGACCACCCCTGGTACCTGTGCTACGCCGAGAGCGATGACGGCATCCACTGGCGCCGGCCGGAGCTGGGGATCGTGGAGTTCAACGGCTCCACAGCCAACAACATCGTGCTTTCGCCGGAGATGCTGGCCCAGATCGGTGGCGACCCGGCGCACACCGCCACCTTCCTGGAT
>CAYRFY010000400.1:0-7810 GCA_964423635.1 uncultured Armatimonadia bacterium
CGCAGGCCTCCCCGACGGCCGTCGGCACACACCCACGAGAGCCACCGTGCCTGCGGTCTTCCAAGACCGCACGCCGTAGCCGTGAGGTCGTTGCCGTTGGGCGTCCGCAGGCCTCCCCGACGGCCGTCGGCACACACCCACGAGAGCCACCGTGCCTGCGGTCTTCCAAGACCGCATGCCGTAGCCGTGAGGTCGTTGCCGTTGGGGTCGCGGTCTGCCCTCTGCGAGGCCCCGATGGGCTTTTCTGCCCATCGCTAGATGGCGCCGCTGACGCGGCGCCGGTGGAGCCAATGGCCGCCTCTTGGCCAGGCTCGGTGGCGGCCCCCCTCACCCACGGCCGCTACCGCGGCCGTGACCTCTCCCGGACGCTCGCTGGGAGAGGTGAACGACGACGCCCCTCCCGCCTAGATCACCGCTTCCCTCTCATACCTCCTCCTCCGCTCCTCTTCAGGCCTGCTCAGGAAGCTGTCGATCTTGCGCAGGAGGCGCTCTTTGGCCTCCGGGAGCTTGCCCTGCAGCGGGACGTAGATGTTGTGATGTATCGCCTCGATCTCCGTGGGGAAGTCCATGCCCGCCAGGAGAGCGCGCATCTCGTGCACCGTGCCCTCCGGGCTCTGGGGGATAAAGCGGCCCTCCCGCACGTCCTCCCATAGCGGACAGTGGGGGCCGTCATCGCTGCCGAACACCCACAGCCTGCGGAAACGCACGAACTGCGGCCGCACCGCATTGAGCACCACCAACGTCTCCCGGACGTGCTCCTCCCAGCGGTCGGCTCCGCCCAGGCCCAGGAGCACGTAGTACGAGAGCTCCAAGCCCGCCTGTAGCACCGCCTGCCCGGAGCGGATCATCACCCCCTGGTTCACTCCCTTGTCGTGGAAGCGGAGCAGGTCGGTGGAGCCGGTCTCCAGGCCGACGTGCACCCGGTCCAGGCCCGCGGCGCGATAGTCGGCGAGGTACCTCTGGCGGTACCAGCACGTGGCCGCTCGGGCGTAGCATGTGAGCCTCTGCACACCGGGGAAGGTGGCCCGAAGGTGACGTGCGATGGTGCAGAAGGCCTCCGGGTCCATCATCAGCGGGTCGGCGTCGCCGAGGAAGGCGGTGCGGAAGCTGTCGCCATACAGGGCCAGGGAGGCGTCGATGTCGGCGCAGACCTCTTCTGCCTCACGGACCTCGAAGGTCGGCTGGCCCAGGTGGGGGTAGATGCCGCAGAAGCGGCAGCGGTTCCAGTTGCAGCCGCGGGTGGCGCGGATCAGGAGGCTGTGGGCCTCGGTGGGCGGGCGGATGATAAGCTGTTCGGGCAGGCGCACCGCTTCAGCTCCCCTCTTGGCATGCAGAGTGTGTATCAGCTTACATTAAGGTTCGCCGAGGGGCAAAGGTGCGGCAGGTTCGCCGCGAGGAGGCACCGAAGGACTCAGGTGTGAGTTGCATCACGCCGATGGGGGAGAGTTGCGTTCATGGGCAAGAGCAAAGCCAAAGTCAGCGCCAAGACCCCGGTGGGCAAGGCGATGGCGAGGGTTCTGCCTCCGAAGGTCGAAGAGGTCCTGACCCACGAGCAGTCGGTGCGCGGCGCCTCGGTGGAGGGGGTTCACGACATGCGGGTGGCCACCAAGAGACTGCGGGAGGCGACCCGGCTCTTCACGCCTGCCCTCGGGCGCAAGCGGATGAAGCGCCATCTGGCGCACCTGGAACTGCTCAATGACACGCTGGGCGCTGTGCGCGATCTGGATGTGCTGAAGATCGATGTCATCGAGCTAGGGGCGGGGGATGCCGCACTGGCAGAGGGCCTCGGGCCGCTGCTTGCCGATCTGGAGGACCGGCGCGAGCAGACCGGGAGGCGATTGGAGGACGTGCTGGATGAGACATTGGAGTTATTGGAGGGCGACTTCGCGGAGCTAATCCACGACAAGCCCAAGAAGCGCGCGAAGGTATGGGACATGGCTTTCGCGGCCCTCGGCTGCCTGGAGATCAGCGAGCGGACGCAGGCGGCCTTTGCCATCGAGCAGGCGGCCCGCGTCCCGGAGGCCTCCGCGGAGTTCCACCGCATGCGCATCGCGGTCAAGAAGGTCAAGTACGCCCTGGAGGTGTTCTTGGACGCGATCGGCAAGCCGGCGAAGAAGGCCTATCCGCCGATCTCGGAGTTACAGGAACTGATGGGGCAGGTGCACGACCGTGACGTACTGATCGCGACGGTTCAGGGGGCTGCGGGAGGAGCGATCTCTCCCGATGTCGCGGCTGTGGCCACCGCACGCGCCCGGGAGCAACGCGACCGGCTGCACGCCGACACTCTCGCCCTTCTGGACGACATCCGCGAGCGCAAGCTGGTGCGGAAGCTGCTGAAAGCCACCTGCAAGTGAAGTCGGCGCGGCCGCAAGGGCCGCGCGGTGGTGGGGGTTTCCATGCCGGGTGGTCCGGTTAGTCGCCTGTCTTGCGAGGTGGCATGGAGCGGGTGCTCCGCATTGGGACAAGCTGCTGTCCACGGGAGCCAGGCACGGGTCTCCGACCGGACAGGGCTATGCCGCGGTGACCTGTGCGGCGCTGGGGGCGGCGGCATCGGCGGCGTACAGGAGCCTGTCGGCTAAGTCAATTGGGCCGCCTACGTGCCTCGGTGCCATAGCTCGAAACGCGTGGGATGAGTGTCGTCACGGTCTCCGACATGCATTGTGCCGGCATTAGGGGCGCGATCAAACACGGTACGTCACACTGCCGCGGCCACCCGAGGGCCCGGAAGAACTTCGCCGACAGGCTCGTCCGGGCCCCCGCTCTACAGCAACATCGGCGGGGTACAGGCCCCCGCCCTACAGTGGCGCGGCAACATCGGCGGGGTACAGGCCCCCGCCCTACAGTGGCGCGGCGACAGTGGCGCGGAGGACACTCTCCCTCCTGCGCCGAATTACCCCTCCTGCATCGTACCCCACTCGTCACGCACTACTGGAAGTGATTGACCTATGCCCAGGTACCGCTCGCTCCTGTTGGGCTGCGGCCCGCGTGCCACCGAGCATGTCGACGTGTACCGCGATATTGACAATATGGAAATGGTGGCCGTCTGCGACCTCCTGCCCGAGCGCAGGCAGCAGTTCATGGAGCGCTTCGGCATCGACGTGGAATACGACGATTACGAGACCGCCCTGGCCCGGGAGCAGCCGGACATCGTGCACATCTGCACCAGCCCGGGCAACCGCGTCTGGGAGGCCGAGTGTGCGGCGAAGGCGGGAGTGAAGGTCGCCCTGTTCGAGAAGCCCGTGGCCATCCGCCCCGCCGACATGACCGGGCTGCGGGATGTGTTGTCTCGCACCGATATGAAGGTCGCCGTCAACTGCCAGCGCCGGTACTTCCCCCAGTTCCGCGACGGCACCATCACGCGGATCATGAAGGAAGAGCTGGGCGATGTGTACTTCATCCGCGCCAGCACCAAGGGCAACACCATGGGCATGGGGCCGCACACCATGAGCCTGCTCAAGCTCTTCCTGGAGGAAGCCGATCCGGTGGCGGTGTGGGCGATGGCCCACACGATCAATGAGGAGAGCTATCAGGTCTCGCACAAGGCTCCGGAGAGCATCCTGGCCCAGTATTGGTTCCCCGGCGACGTGCGGGTGGTCTTCGACTGCGATCCGCTGGCTTTGGGCACTCCGGGAGAGACCAGCTTCTGGATGCACCTACATTTCGATGTGCTGGGCACCAAAGGTCGGCTGTTTTTGACGCAAAACGGCGGGTATTGGTACCAGTCCCACGGGATGTCCGAGCCGGTATGCGGGGAGAGCAGTTGGGATAAGCAGGGCCGGGAGGGCCAGCGCGACATGACGCAGGCTCTGGCCGATTGGATCGAGGGTGGCCCGGAGCATCTGAACTCCTTCTCCTACGAGGGCAAGGTGGTGGACGCCCTGCTGGCGGCGCAGAAGTCGGTCTATGAGGGCACCCGGGTGGAGCTGCCGGCGCAGTTCACCGATGCGCAGTGGGTTGAGCTTCGCGAGCGTCTGAGGGGGACCTAGGCCCACCGTGCCACAGGAGCCGCTGGTCCTGCTTTTGGTGCTGGACTATCTGGGCACGCTGGCCTTCGCCGTGTCCGGCGCGCTCAAAGGCATCCGCAAGGGAATGGACATCTTCGGTGTCACCACGCTGGCCGTTGTGACGGCCATCGGGGGCGGCACGGTGCGAGATGCCCTGCTGGACCTGCGGGTGTTCTGGCTGGACGACCAGGCGTATGTGCTACTGGCCACAGTGGCGGCGATCGCCGTGTTCTTGCTGTACCGCGTGGTGCAGAAGACCGAGACGGCCCTGCTGTACTTCGATGCCGTGGGTCTGGGGGTCTTCACCGCCATCGGGGCGATGAAGGCCCTGCAGGCCGAGGCGGGGCTGGTGGGGGTGGTGGCCATGGCCTGCCTCACCGGAGTGGGTGGCGGAATCATCCGCGACCTTTTGGCCGGAGACATCCCCATCGTCTTGCGGGCCGAAGTCTACGCTTCGGCCACCATCGCCGGAGCCCTGGGGTTCTGGGGCGCCCAGCGCGTGGGCGCCCCTTTGGAGCTCGCGATCCTCGTTGCCGTGGTCATCACCATTGCTCTGCGGGTGGCCAGTATACTGCTGAAGTGGAACCTGCCCCGGCACGCCGGAGCACAGGAGCATCCCGACAGGGAGGACCCATCATGACGCGCCCCATGCTCGCCCTGCTCTGCCTGACGCTCTTGGCCTGTCCCGTCGTGGGGCAGGAGATCATCAAGCAGTGGGAGTTCAACACCGACGGCGACACCGAGGGCTGGCTGCCCGCCCACTCCCTTGCGCCCTTCGTCGTCGCGGGAGGGACGCTGAAAACCCAAGTCATCGGCCCCGACCCGTACATGCACGACTCGGCGGGGCAGGCCTTCGAGATCACCTGCAACGACTCGCAGTACATCGAGGTCCGGATGCGCCACGACGACGGTGAGGGGGCCGAGTTCTTCTGGGCGGACACCACCGAGGGCGCCGATGCCGGGTTCGTCGCCGGCAAGGAGCGGGGCTTTTCCACCGAACCGGACGGCGAGTGGCACGTGTACCACGTCTACCCGCTGTGGAGCGGCAAGGTCACGCGCCTGCGCCTGGACCCACCCGGTGAGGACGGCGCCGAGGTGGAGATCGACTATCTCCGCATCATCCAGGGCCCGATCAGCTCGCATGACCCCAATAGCCCTGCCTGGGACTTCGCCGGGAACAATGGGGGCTGGATCGCCGTCACCGGTGGCAGCCATCTGGCCCAGACCCCGGAGGGCGCCAGGACCACACTGGCGGCCGAATCGGTGAACCTCACCGGTCCTGCCGTGGACCTGCAAGCAACCGATTACAGGTATGCCATGGTGCACCTGGCCGCCGGCGGTCCGCTCACGGCCATGCTCTACTGGTCCGCCACCGACGACGGGAACTTCCCCGGCTGCAACCAGATCATCTTCGACGTCCCGGCCGGGATCAGTACCCTCAACCTCCGACTCACCGACAACCCGATGTATGACGGCGAGATCAAGCGTCTGCGCCTGTCCCTGGAGGGTGACGCAGGGACGGAGGTCACGCTGAAGCAACTTGCCCTGGTGGCCACGCCGCAGGGGCCGGCAAGTCTGAAGGTGGTGTCCTTCGCCCCGACGGCGGCACTGGCCGCGGTCGGTCGGCCCGCGGGCATTGTGGCGAAGGTGGAGAACCTCGGCGGTGAGCCGGTGGAGGGCGCCGAGCTGAGCGTGGCCGTCGAGGGCGATGTCGCCGCCCTGGCCGGCCCCGCGCGGCAGACCGTCGACGGCCTGGCTCCCGGCAATGTGCGAGAGGTCACCTGGGCAGTGGACCCGCTTGGGCCCGGCGCGGCGGCGCTGGTACTGAACGTCAATGGCGGCCGAGCCGCGACGAGCACGCTCCGCATCTCGGAGCCCTTCGAGACGCCCGGGCCGCAGGAGAAGCCCGCCGCCGCGGTGGAACGCAACATCGCCTGGATCGGCAGCGACAAGGTCCTGCTCACCGTCGTCCGCGCCGGCCAGCAGTTCTCAACCGCCCTGCTCTCCGCGGTGGAGGATGGCAAGACCCGGCAGATGGCGGCCCTGCCATACCTGGCGGCCCTCGCCACCCCCAACACCGAAGGCTACGTGCCGTTGACCGCCTCGTACGCCCGGGCCGAGGACAAGGACGGCACGGCGAGCCTCAAGCTCGGCGGATCGGCGATGGTGGATGAGGCCAATGTCACCTGGAGCGTGACCTATTCGCTGGCCCCCGGCAAGCAGTACATCGAGGCCGCCTACGACCTGGGCGTCGACCGCGACCTGCGGATCACCGGCTTCCGGGGTCCCTGGCTGTGGGCGGGGGAGGGCGCCTTCGGCGCCTCTCAGGACCTGGGGCTATTCCCGGGTTCTGAGTATCTGGTCAGCGGGGAGCGGTCTTCCAGTACGCTGGACATCGCGCCCCCCAAGCACATCCGGTTCGCTCCCCACCCCAATACGGTGACGGTGCCCAGCATGGCCATCGAGAAGGACGGGGCCATCGTGGGCCTGATGTGGGACCCGCTGCAGCGCTGGGACCGGGAGCACCAGAAGCCCTCGGCCGTGTTCGCCTCCCCCAACTTCGTGGAGGGGTACGAGAACCATCTGCTGGGGCTGTATTTGCCCTCGATCCCCGATTGGGTGAAGGCCAACGAGCTGCAGGCCGAGACGCCGTATGAGCTGAAGTCCAGCGGTCGTCTGAGCCTGAGTTGCTGTCTGTTCGCCGCGGCCAAGGCCGCCGTGCTGGACTCGATGGATTACTACTTCGACCGCTACGGCGTCCCACCGCTGCCGCCCAAGCCCCGCAGCTACGAAGAGACCATCGCCATGTCGATGAGGGCGTATGAGGACGTGCTGTGGGTGGAGAAGGCCAGGGGCTGGATGGGCGTGATCGGCTGGGCGCCCGGGGCCAGTCAGTCGGTGGCGCTGTCGTACCTATTGGCGGCCCGGCGCACGCAAGACGAGGCGCTGGCCCGGAAGCTGACGGAAAAGGCCCTGGCGATTGCCAACCCTTCAGACCTGGCCTGGTCTCTGCACCGTTTCGGCGAGCCGTGCAGGGCATTGGAGAGTGCCTTCGCCCAGGGACGGACCCAGGCCCGGCGGGCTCCGGAGGACGGCAAGTACACCTTCCAGCCCGACGAGAAGCAAAGCTCCCTGGGCAGCCCGGGAGCCACCGCGGTGGGCATCTGCGCGCGACAGGTGCGCCCCCTGCTGCAGAACGCGCGCCTCACCGGAGACCAGGCCCCCCTGGACGCCGCCCTCAAGACGCTCAAGTACATGGAGACGTTCAAGGTCCCCAGGGCCTCGCAGGTGTGGGAGGTGCCGCTGCACACCCCGGACATATTGGCTTCCGGGGACGCCTGCGACGTCTACCTGACGGCCTTCGAGCTCACGGGAGACCCGGAGCTGCTCAAGCGCGCGGTGTACTGGGCCAAGACCGGCGTCCCCTTCGTGTACATGTGGCAGGCGCCGGAGCTAAGGCCTCTGATGCTGGGCTCCTCCATCGCGGTGTTCGGGGCCACGTTCTATACGGGAAGCTGGTTTGCCCGTCCCGTGCAGTGGAACGGGCTATCCTACGCCAATGCCCTGCAGCGCCTGGCCGACTATGATGACTCCATGCCCTGGAAGCACTTCGCCGAGATGATTACCATCTCGGGGATGAACCAGCAGAGTGTCCGGGAGGAAGACTACGGGACCTATACGGACAACTGGGATGTGATCGACGACGTCGAGTGCACGGTGTGCATGCTGTCGCCGGGCGGGATTCTGAGCAATGTGTTCTCCCTCACCGGCGTCCCCGACGGGTATCGGACCGAGGTTGTGCGGGC
>CAYRFY010000401.1:0-7806 GCA_964423635.1 uncultured Armatimonadia bacterium
CTTCGCGGCCGCAGCCACGGCCGCGATTTTTTTTGCGCCGGCGTCGCGCGCGGAAGGGTGCTTTGTGAGCAGCTACTCTTCCTCCGACGAACCCGTCCGCCGTGCGCTGTGGGGAGCCCGCGTGCCTTGACCGCTGCGGACAGAGCCCATCGCCTCCAGACCGAGTCGCATCTTCGCCTGGCCCCGGTACGGGACCGGGCCCGCTGCGTACTGGTGTTCCCTAATAAGTACAACATCGGCATGTCCGCCCTGGCGGTGCACGCCTTGTACTCGGCGCTCAATGAGCGCGGACTGGCCTGCGAGCGGGCCTTTGCTCCCGACGGTCCGTGGCCCACCGACCTGCGTTCACTGGAGAGCCAGACCCCGCTGGCGGGCTTTGACTATGTGCTGATCACCAGCTCCTTCGAGCTTGACTGGCTCAATGTGCCCGCGATGCTGGCCGCCGGCGGCATCCCGCCTTTGCGAGAAGACCGGGAAGACCACCACCCGATCCTGCTGGCCGGCGGCCCGGCGGTGACCTGCAACCCCCTGCCGCTTCTGCCCATCGTGGACGGCTGCGTGCTGGGGGAGGTGGAGCCCATCGCCGACCGCCTCGCGGCCCTGTTTATTGAGGCCGACAGCCGGCAGTTCGTGTTCGAAGGCCTCGCCGCCCTGCCCGGGGTGGTCTTGTCGGGGGTGGCACCGGAGCCTGTGGACAGACTGGTGGCTGCAAACCTGCAGGACTTCTCCACGGAGACGGCGATACTGACGCCCGACACGGAGTTCGGGAATCGGTTCCTGATCGAGATCAGCCGGGGCTGTGGGCGCTCGTGCGCGTTCTGCCTGGCCCGGCAGATCTACCACCCCTTCCGGGCGCGCCGGCCGGACCTGCTTGTGCCCCGCATCCGCCGGGCCATGGAGCACACGCCCCAGGTCGGGCTGGTGGCGGCGGCGGTCTCCGACTATCCCTGGGCAGAGGAGCTGTTCCCGGCGCTGGAAGAGATGCAGGCTCGGGTGTCGGTGTCCTCGGTGCGGGCCGAGAGCGTCTCCGACAGTCTGCTGCGTCTGCTGGCGGCTTCGGGGCAGGGCACGCTGACCTTGGCCCCGGAGGCGGCCACCGAGGAGGCCCGGGGCCGGGTGGGCAAGGCCATGCTGGACGAGCACCTGTTTCGCGCGGTGGAGCTTGCGCTGGCCCACGGAATCACGCGGTTCCGGCTGTACTTCATGGTCGGGCTGCCCGGGGAGACGGCTGAGGAGGCGGCGCTGATCCCGGAGCTGGTGGGGAGACTGCGTGCCGCGGCCCCCGGTGCCGGCTTCAGCCTGTCGGTGAGTCCTTTTGTGCCCCGGCCCTACACCCCCCTGGCCGATGTGGCCGTACTGCCCCAGGCCGAGGTGCGTCGGCGCATGGCACATTTGGGCGACGACCTGCGGCGGCAAGGGGTGACGGACGTGACTTTAGGCTCGGCGCGCTGGGCCGAGGCCCAGGCGGTTCTCGGCCGCGGCGGACCGGAGTTGGGCGAGGCCCTGGTGCGGGCCTCGCTGGCCGGCCGCTCCTATGCGGACCTCAGGTCCGCGGTCAAGCGTACCGGCCGCAAGTGGACGTCGTATCTGGCGGCGGGGGGAATCTAGTGGCCTTCGTCTACCTGCTGTCCGCCGAGGACAGGGACCTGGAGCTGGCCCGAGCGGAGTTGTGGGCGATGACCGGCTGCGAGGCGCAGGGCCTCGTCGGCGTGTCTCATACCGCGTGCGACATCTCTCGCGCGGCCTACATCGCCGCCTGCGGAGAGCTGCTGGCCGAAGGTGAAGGCCTCGAGGAGCTTTGTCGTGCCACGGCCCGCCTTGGACTGGAGGAAGACCAGTTCCGCGTGGAGGTCAGGGACCTGCCACCCCGGAGCGGGACTCCCCAGAAGGACGTGGCCCGGTCGATCGCCGATGCCATCGAGGGCTATCCGAACCTGGACCGGCCCCGGGTGCGGCTTCTGGCTCTCGGCAGTCAGGGGCACTGGCGCCTGCTGCGGCTGCTCTCCACCATCCGACGCGATTGGCTACAGCATTCGCAACGGCCGCGGAACCTCTCCATCGCTCTCTCCGCGCAGCACGCCCGGGCGCTGGTGAACCTGGTGGCGGCGCCCGGAGATGTGCTGTGGGACCCCCTCTGTGGGGTGGGAACCGTACTGATCCAGGCATCGTCAATGGGAGTGCGGCCCATCGGCAGCGATAGCAACCGGCGCCACGTGCAGTATGCCCAGGAGAATCTCGGCCACTTCGGCTTCGAGCCCCGGGTGATGCAGGCCGATGCGCGGCAGGTGTCTATCGGGCGGCGGGTGGACGCCATGGTGCTGGATTTCCCCTACGGCCACGCCAGTCATGTGGAAGAGGGTCTGTACGCCGAAGCTCTGAACAATCTGGCGCCCCAGGCGTTGAGAATCGCTGTGGTCGTCTCGCGCCCTGCGGACCGGCTGTTTGAGGGCCTGGGCCTGGCGATCCTGCGCCGCGCGGTGGTGAGCAAGCACCGGCTGGCCCGACATTTCTACATCCTGGCGGCCGTCGACGGCGGCGAGACAGGGCGGCTCCACCGCCCCGGAACCGCGACGGTCGGCACAGGATGAAAACGCGCACCCCGGTCCCGGGGAGACCGCCCGTGGGACGAACAAAACGCACCGACAGGTAGGCATGAGACCATGAGATTCACACCGATCTTGCTTCTCGCGGCCGCCACCCTGATGGCCGGGCCTCCCGCTGTGGGCGGGAATCTGGTGATGAACGGCGGATTCGAGGACACCGACGCGGCGGGCATGCCGGAGAACTGGGCCGGGAGGGCGTGGTCGGTGAATGTGACTGGAGAGGTGACCACGGTGTCCGGCGGCATGCAGGGCAGGTGCCTGTCGATTCACGCCGGTCCCGGCAAGACAGTCTACGGCGCCTTCTCGCGGGCCATCGACGTCTCCGGTCTGAAGGCGAAGTCGCTGCTGGTGTCCTGCTCGTACCGTGCCGAGGGCGACCCGATGGCGCAGATGATGGTCGTATCCTACAAAGACGACTTCATGAAGAACCAATGGCAGACGCGCCCAATGGATGCCGAGGCCCGACCACTGCGGGCGTTCAGCCGGTGGACCACCTCGGCCTGGCACGCGGAGCTTTTGCCCGGCGCCAATCAGGTTGTGTTGGTGTTCCAGTTGCTCACGGGCGGCGCCCTGTTCGTGGACAACGTGTCGGTCAGAGTCCATCCGGGCGATGTGACCCTCGAATCCGCGGACGTGGGACGTCTGGCCTCGCCGCCGTCCACCCGGAGAGCGCTGCTGAAGCTCGCCAATGGAGCCAGAGCGCCGCTGAAGGGCCGGCTGTCGCTGGTAATGTTGACGGAGGAGGGCGATAGACGGGGGCCCCACGAGCAGGACGTGGAATTGGCGGGCGGCCAGAGTGAGGAATTGGACATCCGGTACGACTTCGAGGGCTCCCGGGCCCACACGGCGCAGGTGACGCTCACAGACCGGGACAGTCAGGAGATACTTCTGTACCGCGAGTTCGCGGTGCCACCCATGCTGGACGTGACTCTTGTCTCTCCGGCTTTCCGGGCGACGATCATGACCAGCTTTGATGTCCCCGTGGTGCGGGTGGAGGGGCGGCTCTACGCGGTGCCGGGCATCGCCGACCGTGTGAAGCTGCAAGGGCGCCTGGTGGGCACCGGGGCCACGGCCGAAGAGGGTTCCGGGATCACCCGCCTGCCCGACGGGCGCTTTTCGATGGAGTTGCCGTCGGAGGGGATGTTGATCCGCGACCACGAGGTGCAACTGCAGGCATTGGAGGGCGACAAGATCGTGGCGGAGACGTCGTTGCCGCTCAAGCGGGCGCAACCCTCGGGTGGTGAGGTGACCCATGATCCCAGCGGGCGGCTGATCATGAACGGCCGTCGCGTGTTCCCCATCGGTACCTACTGGGTCCTGGGCACTCAGGATCTGGACAAGGTGCAGGCCGCCGGCTTCAATACGGCCGTGGTACCGGCGAGCAAAGCCTATTGGGTGTTGGCCGAGGCGGCCGCCGCCAAAAGCATGGGAATCGTGGTCTCCAGCTCCGAGGCCCGGCGGGAGTTTTGGGATCTGAAACAGGAGAAGCTCGGGGACCATCCGGCGCTGATCGGCTGGGAGACGCTCCAGCGTCCCGACGCCAAGATCGTGCTGCCCGACATCATGCTGGGTCTGTACCAGATGCTGGCGGAGGTCTCGCCGAACCACCCGGTGCTCACGAGTCTGCGCTATCCCGACACGATGGCCACCTACGCCCGAGCAACCGACATCATCACCGTCTGGGACCTCCCGGTGCCCCAACTGCCCATCACCCATCTGGCCGACCTGATCGACGCGGCCAAGGCCGCCGTGAACGGCCGCAAGCCGGTCTGGGCCGTGGTGCAGGCCACAGGTCAGGCCTGGGCCGTGGACAAGACCATGGATGACACGGCGGAGGGCAGGCTTCCCACGGTGGACGAGATGCGGGCATTGGCCTATCTGGCCCTGGTCCACGGCGCCGATGGGCTCCTGTTCCATGCCTACAACCTCGTCCAAGGCCCCAATGAGCGCAGCTACCGCATTGCCGACGATGCGCCGAAGCTGTGGGCGGGGGTGCAGAGCCTCAACCAGGAGCTCAATGAGGTCACAGCACTGGCCTGCGACCCGACTTTCGAGCGCATCGCCCTGCCGCCCGCCGCCGAGGGCCTCGTCCATCTGGCGCGGTGGCGCACGCAGGAGGCCGATCTGTTGCTGGCGGTGAACACCTCCGACGCGGCGACGATCACCACGATTACTATCCCCGACTGCACGGCGACCACGCTGAACCGATTGTTTGAGGAGAAGGCGGTGGAGTCATCGAAGCCGGGGGAATTCAGCGTCCATCTACCGCCATATGCATCTCACGTCTATTCTCTACGCTAAAAAGCCACGGTATTTCAGCTCGATCCCGTTTTGTCGTGCTTGACCTGAGCGCTTTCGTGCCGTATAATGTGTCCAAAAGTAACTATTCCCGCACTCGACGCGTTCAGCGTCCGTAAGGGGCCTTTTGCCACATGCCTACCGACAACCAGGAACCGATCGGAGACGGTCAGGAGACGGAGACTGGGAAGGACCAGGGGCAAGTGCAGGAAGAGGGCGACCGGGACCAAGCCGCAGAGGTCGTCCAGGAGCCGGAGACGGATAGCGAGGACATTGCGTTGGAGGACGACGAGGAACTGGACGTCGAGATCGCCGAGGTGGCGCCGCGACGTCGCAGTTGTGGTGTGCCGCTGGTGATTGTGTTCGTGGTTGCGGTACTGGTGGCCGCGGCCCTATGGGGCAAGAGCGAGTGGGACAAGAAGCAAAAGGAGCTCCAGGCCAACGAGGAGCGGGCCGTTGCCGCGGCCCACGAGTCCGCGGACGCGTCCCTCAAGCAGGCGTCCGACCTGGTCAAGGAGGGCAATGTGGAGGAGGCTTTCTCGGCACTGGAAGCTGCCCGCGACAAGGTGGCCACCGCCGCCCGCTCGGCGAACGATAGCCGTCTGCCCGGGCACGAAGAGCGTGCCGAGAAACTCCTCGGCCGTCAACGCCTGCTGGACGGGATCATCAAGGCGGTTGAAGGCACCCGAGGCGAGGTGGTCGAATGCGACGCGACCATCAAGGACCTCGAGGCGCAGATCGAGGACGTACAGGCCAAGCGCGCGGAACTGCAGGCGGAGATCGGCAGAAGGATTGCTGAGGCGGCCGGTGAGATGTCGCCCGCCGCTGCAGAGGCCCCCGCGGAGGGTGACGTCGCGGACCCGGCAGCCAATGAGACTGCAGAGACCGCACAGACCGCAGACGAAGCGGCACCACAGGACGATGGTGCGCCGGCAGCGGAGGGGTCGGCTGTGGACAATGCCGCCGCCACAACCGAACCGGTGACGCCTGAGCCGTCGACGAACCCACCCGCGGACCCTGCGGCCCCCACCGCAGCACCGGCGGAGCCCCAGGCGCCTACGGGGTAGCCTCGGCTGGGCGGGACCGGTGAGAACCGGTCCAGACGCGAGGGGTCGGGTTGAGGGCGCACACCCGCCGTCCCTTCTATTGTCGACAAACCACACGACGTGAGCCGCCTCACGCCTTTGCGCCCCGCCCCCGTGCGGGGCGCACGTGCATGTCTTTTGCCGTTCCGTCACTAGACCCCATGTTGTCCGCCACCGGATGCCACGACGTGGAGCACGTGGGGCCACTATCGGCGGTCGTTGGCGCGGACGTTCGCCGAGTCTTCGGGGCCGCCGCGCAGGCCACAGGCGCTCCGTAACCAGACCACATGACTACCCGCCTTACCATTGCCGACCGCTTGAGTCCCAGTTGATCGGCGCTTCAGCTCCACAGGCGCTCCGGGCGAGAGGATCTCGGCCGGTGTTGGCCTTGTGAGCCGGGAGGACACAAGATGGCGTCAGCCAACAAGCAAGCCTCCGACCTGGTGGCCAAGCTTAAAGCCAAGAGCGCCACCTCGCGCGACGAGGTGATTGACGAACTGATCCAGCTCGGGGCCGCCGCCGTGCCGCCGCTGATCAAGGCGCTGAGGCACAAAGACTACAAGGTCCGCATGGCAGCGGCCCAGGCTCTAGGGCGCATCCGGAATAGGGAAGCTATCTCGGCTCTGATCGAGACCCTCAGCGACTCCAGCAAGAACGCCCAGGAGGCGGCCGCGGACGCGCTCACCAAGATCGGCCCGCCCGCGGTGAGTGCCCTCCTGGATGCCCTCATCGGCAAGGATCAGTCCGCCCGCAAGTGGGCCGCCGAGGCCCTGGGCAGCATCGGCGACGAATCCGTGGCCCACGAGCTGGTGGCCCGGCTGTCAGACGCCAACATCGAGGTCCAGCGCGCGGTGGTAACGGCGCTGGGAGCCCTGAAGAGCAAGAAGGCCATTCAGCCGCTGATCGGTGTGCTCAGCTCCGACAATGTGGAGCTGGCGCGGGCGGCGGCCGAGGCCCTGGGCAAGATCCGCGGCAGCGTTGCGGTGGAGCCGCTGATTGACACCCTCCAGTCGCCCAGCGACGACGTGCGTCGTGCCGCGGCGCAGTCCCTGTCTCAGATGGGCACTCGAGCCGTGCCGCCGTTGCTCGAGGCCCTCCAGAGCCCCAACTACATGGTACGTCGTTACGCGGCCGAGATCCTCGGCCAGATCGGGGACGAGAGGGCCAGACAGCCCCTGCTCAAGTCCCTCGGCGACGAGAACGACCGTGTCGTGCACTACGCCGCCATCGCGCTGGGCGAGGTAGGCAAGGAATCCGTCATCCCCCATCTGGCCAAGTTGCTCCGGCACGCTCAGGCCTCGGTGCGCTGCGCCTCGGTCCAGGGCCTTGCCGCCATCGGCTCCCCCAAGGTGGTGCCCCATCTCGCCAGCATGCTCGACGATGAGGACTGGGTCACCCGGCTCACCGCCGCCAAGGGCCTGGGGCGCGTCGGGAGCCGCACCTGTATCCCCCACCTCGCCAGGGCGCTGCGTGATGAGGAGTGGAGCGTCCGACTTCACGCGGCTCTCTCTCTGGGTCACATCGGCATCAAGAAGGATGCGGTCCAGGCTCTGGAGGAGACGCTGAAGGACCCCAAGAGCACGGTGCGCAGAGGGGCCTGCGAGGCTTTGGCTATGCTGGGTGACGCCAGTTGCGTTGACGCCCTGGGAGCCCTGTCCAGGGACGAGGACGACAAGGTGCAGCAGGCGGCGGCGGCGGCCATCTTCGAGATCGTGGGCGAGGAGTACGTTCCCACCAAGACGCGCCGCTAGAGGTCCGGCCCAGGAGTCCGGCCGGCCCGGTCTCTGTCATTCTGGAGCGTCGGCGTCGCAGGCTCGAGC
>CAYRFY010000402.1:0-7793 GCA_964423635.1 uncultured Armatimonadia bacterium
TGTTCGGCCGTTCGCCGTGTCTTGCCGTTCTCCGTGGAACTCCGTGCTCTCTGTGTCTCCGTGGTGAGACGTTGCTCCCCGCTTTCCCTACTCCACTAACCCGTTCGCCCTCAGATCGTCCATTCCCACGAACTCCGCTTCATCCGGGCTCCTGCCCTGCAGCGGGATGTACGGGTAGGTATCGTAGGCCTCCGCCCCGCCCACGATGCGGGGGTCTTCCTGCGCGCGGAGCTCGGCCTCCATGCGCGTCCACAGGGCCTGCTTGATCTTTGCGCTCTGGGGTTGGTCGGCGAGGTTTTGCAGGCAGGCGTAGCCGTCCTCCACCGCGTACAGCTCCTCCGCCGGGCGCTTGCCGAAGGCCTTCGCGTACAGGGGGCGCACCTGCGGGTCGTCCCTGTGGGCGAGCATGTAGTTCTTGGTGGGTGAGCCGTCGATGTCGCCGTATGCCGGCGGGTCTCCGGCGGGCCAGCGGTCCGGCAGGAAATTGCGGATGTACACGTACTCGTCGGTGCGTATGGCCCGGCACGGGTACCCTACGTTTCCCGGACGGGCGAAGGCGTGGCGCTCGCGGCCGGTGAGGACGTGGTCTCTCGTGGCGTCGACGCGGCCGGACTTGGCCGAGGTCAACAGGTCCATCAGACTGCGGCCGGTCATCTCCTGCTCGGGCCGAACCGCAGCCGCCTGCAGGAAGGTGGGCGCCAGATCGATGAAACTCACCAGGTCGGTGACTGTACGCCCACCGGGTATCTGTTCGCCCCAGCAGACGGCCAGCGGCACGTGCATGCCCTGCTCGTACAGATTGGCCTTGGCCCGCGGGAAGGGCAGGCCGTTGTCACCGGTGACCACGACGATGGGGTTGTCCAGCTCCCCGGCGTCGCGAAGCATGTCCAGCATGCGCTGCAGGTGGGTATCGAACCACTCGATCTCCAGGGCGTAGTCCAGAAGATCGCTGCGCACCTCCTCGCAGTCCGGGAGATAGGGCGGGACCTCCACGTCTTCCAGGCGCTTGCCCGCGCGAACGCCGGAGCCCTTCTCATAGACACGGTGGGGCTCCTTAGCGCCGTACCAGAAGCAAAACGGTGCGCCCTGGGGGCGCTTGGAAAGGAAGTCGGCGAAGTTGGCGGAGTAGTCGTTCTTGCTCATGCAGGAGGTGGGCGGCTCGTTCCTGCGGTCCTGGTACGCCGGTCCCGCAGGATTGCGGCCGCGGCCGCTTTGCTCCACACTCCCCGGTCCCCACCCCTTGAACGTATGCCCCACGTGATACCCGGCACGCTCCAGAAGGTCCGGGTACACATCATACCGCGCGGGTAACAGGCTCCACAGGACGCCGCCCTCGGCGAGCTGCCACGGATTGCGGCCGGTAAGCAGGCCCGCCCGCGAGGGGCTGCAAGAGGGCGCAGGGCAATAGGCGTTGGTGAACAGCACACCCTTCTCGGCAACCTCGTCGAACGCGGGAGTGCGGAGAAAAGGGCACCCGTAGGCACCGGCATGCGGCCATGCCTGGTCGTCGGAGATGGCCACGAGGATGTTTGGCTGCTTGGGCATGAGAGAGCCTCCGGAATGGCGGAGCTGGACTTCCGCACGACACCGGCGACCGCGGATTTCCGCACGCCGGTGCCACGGCCGACGAGTGTTCCCGCAGGGCGGAACCGAGTCGAGAAGCCCGAACCACGGAGCCACGAACGGCTTCGAGGTCCCCCCACCGTTGCCCCCCTCCGCGGCCGTCCTCAGCGGTCCCTGAACTTGACCATGTTGACCATCCAGTGGACCACGTCGTCGAAGCCGTGCTCGTCGTAGCTTTCCAGATCGGTGTCGCCGGTGTCCACCAGCTTCCGGGCATCGAAGTTGGTTTCCAGATGCGGGGCGACCTGGAGAAACCACCTGACCAGCAGGCGCACGTTGGTCTCGCTGCTTTGCTGCACCGTGTCGCGCAGGATCGTGTAGTCAAAGGCCCTGCCGTCGATGCGGTAGCGACGCAGGCCACGGAGAAACACCAGGTCGACCAGAGTATGCTGGGAGCTTTTGCGCTTGAGCTTGCCGGACATGATGGGGCTCATGGCCGCTCCGACCGCCACCGTCGCCGGTCCGAGACTGGCCACTCCGCCCACGCGACGGGTGAGGCTGCTCTTGGCTGTGGTGACGGTCTTCTCGGTGACGAGGGCAACCTTGCCCATGCTCAGGATGATGCCGTCTTCCCACAGGGCGCGCTCGGGATGGCCGGCGGCGTCGATGAATTCTATGTACTGGCGACCCACCCTGGCGCCATGCACCGGTTGCTCTCGAGGCAGTTCGGCGACCTCGGCCGCGGGGACGATGAAGCACTCCTCCTGGGCCTGCTGCAAGGCGGCCGCCAGTTGCTCGGCCCGCTGTGGCTCCACGTTGTCCAGCAGGATCCCGCCCACGTGTTGGCACATCGCGGTGGCCTCGACCTTCGGCATCCCGCCGTCGTGGATGAAGATGGGAGTGAAGGTCTCCAGGTCCATCCTGCCGCAGCGTCTGCGGATCAGCGTGACGCCATCCCGCGGCCGCAGGCGTGGGTCGTCGAAGATCATCTCCTCCCGCTGCTCGACCTGCTCGATGTATTCCTCATACTCGCGGTCTCCCATGGCGTATTCCTCCTCGAGTGTGAAGCCACCACGAACGCGGCACACCAAGTTCGGCCATCATCCCGTCATTGGCTCTGTAGATTGTGAGTAGGGACTCACCTCAGATCAGAGTCTGCATGTTGAGTCGTGGCCATCTACCAGACCATGCTGAAGACCGGCCGGTGAAGTCTGGCAGGCGTCCTTCCTGCAGTACTCCCGAGCGGACCTCTAGCCCGGTGCTGACCAGGAGAACGCCGGCGGGAGGTCCGCAAAGGGATTGGCCTCGAAGTCCGTATCCGTCGGCAGGCCGCGAAGCTGTAGGTCCGCGAAGTCCAGGAAGGCCTTCCAGTCCACGGGCCCGTGGCGGTGCTCGCCCTCACGGTACCAGATACCGATGCGGCTTTCGGCGCCGAGGAAACGATACGCCTCGCGGGCGGCGAGATGCACCTGGTAGGTGCCGGCCGGATTGGCCCACAGGTCGCCGAGGGCCTCGGTGGACAGCAGCGCTCGCGGCGCCACCGCGGCCTTGAGGAAATGCTGGTCGAAAGGCAGGTGCTCCTCGCGGTCCACATACTCCGCGGCTCGGGGCGAGAGCCAGTAGGGCACCGCGCGAACCAGGTCCGCAAGCTTCTCGCACTCCTCGCCCTGCCACAGGTACGAGCCCGCCCCGCCGCAGCCGGAGTCATTGGGGGCGGTGAGCGCGATGCGCTCGTCGGTGGCGCCGGCCACAAGCACGGTCTTGCCGCCTCGCGAATGTCCCACCACCGCCAGCGCCGCGGGGTCGACGAAGTCCTGGGTCAGGAGGAAGTCGACCACCCGGTGGTAGCCCCAAGCCCACGCGGCAAGCGCGCCGAAGTCCAGTCCCGGGTAGACGAGGTACAGCGCGCAGTCGCGCTCAGAGCGGTAGGCGTCCGGCACGATCTCGGTGCGGTTGAAGGTCGCCAGCGCATAGCCCCGGCCCAGTACCTCTCCCACAATCTCCTCGCTCACCGTTCGCCAGCAGCCGTCGCCGTTGATGACCACCGGCAGCTTGGGCAGCTTGCGCTCGCGGCTCTCCTCGACCTGTGGGATTAGCAGGTCGAGGATGAACCAGAAGGGGCGCTCGCCGCCCTCGAGGTGCAACCGGTACTGGTTGTGGGTAGCGGCTACGGGGGCCTTGATCGCGCTGGGATGCAGCAGCTCGGCGCGCAGGGCGGCGGGCCGTGGCGGCAGGTGGCCGTATTCCAGGCTCAGGACGGTCTCGAGCAACTCGGCGCGACGGGCAGGCCACCGGTCCGCGGTACTCACGGGCGTACCGTCGGCGAAGGTGAACAGGTCGGGCAGCTCGCCCTTGATGGTCGGCATGGTTGCACTCCGTGCTTGTGGTGAAGCGGGCGTCGGCGACGCCGCGCCGACGGTCTATCTACTGGATGGCCTGGACCCTCAGCACATGCCTGACCGGGGTAATGGCGGCGGAAGAGGCCGCGGCCAAAGTGGCATCGCGGTCGATGACCCTGGCGGCGATGCGGTCCAGAGCCGGGCCCTCCTCCGGTGCCAGCTCCCTGTAGGCGGGCAGCCAGTGCAGGAGCGTCTTGGTCAGCGAGGTCTCGAAGTTCTGCTGCTCGCGAACTGCCTTCTCCACCGCCTGGAAGGGCCCGCAGAAGGGATTTTCCAGGAACTCGGCGGCGAGGTTGATCCCCTCTTGCAGGGCGGTGCCGGAGAACTCTCGGGTCACCTCGCCCCAGGTCACGTTGTACCCTGTGGCGGCGTCGGCATCCGCCACCACCAGCACCAGACGGTTCAGCTCCTCATTGAAGGGGAGAAACTCAATGACACCGGAAGTCGCGCCGGGGTTGGCGGGATCGCCGAAGAAGCAGAAGGGATAGCGGGTGCTCTCCAACTCCACTGCGCCGGCGTCGCAGGACAGCACCGAGTGCCCGGCGGTGGCCTGAGCCGTGTCGCCGGCCAGGTCCAGGGTGATCGTCCCGATATCGCCGCTGCAGCCGAGGGCCCTAAGGAAGCAATAGGCCATCACCAGTTGTCCGTTTTGGGCGGGATGCACCCCGTCGCCGCCGGCCAGATGGTAACCCGGCCCGTACTTCGCCTTGGCCTTCGCCATCACGTCCATCATCGGGCCATGCACATCGGCGAAGATCACCTGCTCCTCCTCGGCGACCTCGCGAGCCAGATCGCCGAACTTGCTCAGCGTGGCATTGTAGACCTCGGCCGGCTGTCCGCCGCCCCGGAATGTACCGCTGTCCACGCAGCCGGGCGACCCGAGGACAATGGTGCGCACGCCGCCCTCGCGCAGGCCCGCCACGATGGCCTTGTGGGTGTCGCGGTAGAGCTTGCCGCGGTTCGGGTCGTACGGCCCGTAGCCGCCATCATTCATGCCGTAGCAGGTGGTGACAACGGTGGGACGCAGCGCCAGGACATCGCGCTCCATGCGCTGAACGAAGCTGTGGGCCACCTCGCCGCTCCAGCCCGCCTGCATGACTCGCAGGCCCGCCGCGGGTTGGCACATCAGCAGGTAGTCCTCGATGAATACCGAGTACTGCTTTTGCTCCGTGATAGAGTCCCCACACACCGCCACGAAGTCCTGTGCCTGCAGTGCAGGAGCATCCTGAGCCAAGGCCCCTAGCGCCGAGATGAGGAGCAAGAACGGCAGCAGGGCAACGACACTGCGTCTCCGGCTACGCATGGCGGTCCTCCGTTGGTTAGGGCGCCCCGCAGGGCCCCCGGCGATGGTACTGAGTTCGGCGCCGGGGGCGGTGGACCTTCCCGCGCCGCGGGCGATGGGCGCCGGACACCCGGTCATGGAGGTCGCTGGCATTCGGCGGGGAAGTCAATGGCGGCGGCGCCCTCCGGCGGCCGCCCTGATGTGACCCCCGGAGGCGGTGCCTGACCGCAAGGGGAGAGTGTCGGCCTGCAGGAGGCGATCCAGATGAGAGCATCGTGCACGGTTCTCGCGGCATTGTGGACGCTGGCGCTGGGTGTGGGTGTGGCCCGGGGGGAGCGGATTGTGCTGGTTGAGGAGGGCCGGCCGGTGGCGAGCATCGTGCTGGCCGGGGAGCCAACACGGTCGGCGCAGTTCGCCGCCGCCGAGCTGCAGTACCATGTGAACAAGATGACCGGGGCCACGCTCCCGCTGGTGACGGACAGCTCCGAGCTCTCCGGACCGGCGATCCTGGTGGGCGAGAGTGCGGCCACCCGTGCACTGGGCCTGACCGGCGACACGTTCTCGCCCCAGGAATACCTCATCGGCTTCCGCCCCAAGGCACTGGTACTGATGGGCAAGGACGCCGAGGACCGCGGCAAGCTGGATTACCAGGATCCGGCCACCTTCCCCGGCGATTTCGCCGAGCAGGGCACCGTCTACGCCGTCTACGACTTCCTCGAGCGCTTCTGCGATGTGAGGTGGTATCTGCCCACGGAGCTGGGAGAAGTGATTCCTCAGCAGGATACTGTCGCAGTGGAGGGCGAGGACCTCCGGCGGCGGCCGGCCATGAGGTACCGCTATGTGTACAAGGGCGAGTCGCTCCCCGCGGACCTCATCGGCGACACGATCAACCACGAGGCGGGCTACCCGACGCTGGACCGGCGCTCGACACGGCTGTTCATGCGGCGCATGCGCCAGGGAGGAGCGGCGTACAACGCCAATCATTCCTTCTACGGCTACTACGACCGCTTCCTCGACAGCCATCCCGAGTGGTTCGCTCAGGGCCACGAGGGACAGCCGCCGCAGATGTGCTTCTCCAGCCAGGGGTTCATCGACCAGGTGATTGCCGATGCCCGGGAGTATTTCGATACCGGCAAGGCCCGGCCGCGGGCCGTGGCCGCCGGAGACTACTTCGCCCTCGTCCCGATGGATAACGCCACCTGGTGCCTTTGCGACCGCTGCCGCGCCCGGGTCCTCGAGCAGCCCACCCGCGGCCATACGTCTACATCCAACGATACGGCCAGCAACTACATCTTCGGCTTCATCAACCGCGTCGCCCGCGAGGTGAAAAAGACCCACCCCGACAAGTGGCTGGCGGCACTGGCCTACAGCCGCTACGTGTACCCGCCCACCTCCGAGCCCCTGGAAGACAATGTCAGCATCATGCTGTGTCTGCCGATCCGCTTCACCTACAGCGCCCAGTCACAGCGCAACGATCACCGCATCCTGCAGGCCTGGACGGAGGAATCCCTGGAGCGCCCCAAGTTTGTCTGGCTGTATTACTGCTATCCCAGCCTGTGGGCCGCGAAGCAGGACTGGCGGCCGTATCCGGGCTTCTTCGCCCATACCGTGGTGGAGCGGTTCGCCGAGTTCCATCGCAGCGGAGTGCGCGGCTTCTTCATCGAGCCCTCGTACCTGGCCCACGGGCAGCGCAGCCCGCTGATGGATCAGCTCGAGTTGTACCTGGCCTACCGCCTGGCGGATGACCCGGACCTGGACGGTAACCGCGAGATTGAAGAGTTCTTCAGCCGCTACTACGGGCCGGCGGCGGAGCCGATGCGCGAGCTGTACGAGCTGATGGAGGCCACCTACGCCGATCCCGCCAACCACCCGAGCGGCAGCGTGGCACAGACGGAGCTGCGCGCCTGGACCATGCTGGGCACCGAGGAGCGGCTGCGACAGTACGGGAGACTGCTGTCGCGGGCGCGGCGCCTGGCTCATGAAGGGACCGAGGTGGAGCAAAGGCGCGTGGCGCTGTTCTACCGGGGTGTCTATCGCTGGATGCGTGAGGGCCGCGAGCGTCTGATGCAGATGCAGGCACGGCGCGGCTCGGAGCTGCCGAGTGCTGAGATCCCGCGCATCGCTTCGGCACAGGGAGACCTTGAGAAGGCCGACTGGAACGAGGCGGCGGTGCTGGGAGACTTCTCCAGCCTGCGGGGGGAGCCCACCGACCGTCAGGTACAGGCGCGCATGGCCCACGACGGCGAATACCTGTATCTGGAGCTGGAGGAGGCCGGGATCGACCCGGCCAAGCTGGTTCTGGGGGGCTCGATCACCGTCTGGGACGAGGACGAGTGGGAGGTGTTCTTCGCCCGCGAGCGCGGTCCGCGCTATCGCCAGATGGGCCTGAACGCCGCCGGAGTGCACTTCGACATCGCCTACGAGGAGCCCACCAGTGAGTGGGATAGCGGCGTGGCTCTGCATTCAGACGTCTCGGCAGCGGACCGGTGGCGGGTGCGGATGGCGCTGCCTTTGGACCGGCTGGTATGGGGCGGCGCGAAGCCGGGAGA
>CAYRFY010000403.1:0-7736 GCA_964423635.1 uncultured Armatimonadia bacterium
TTGCTGTACCAATCTGCCGCCGATTTGAGGTCTCCCGTCTCGTCGGGGCTGGTGGGACAGTCGAACACGCCGCTGTCCTTCACATACGGCTGCAGCTTGTACCACATGCCGTAACCGGCGTACTCCGGCGCCCATTGGGTGGCGTCGTAGCCATACAGCTTGCCGTCATAGTCGCCGGCGTACATCAGCATCGCGGCGCCGATTTGCTTGAGGTTCGAGGAGCAACTGGCCTGCATGGCCTTCTCGCGCGCCCGGGCGAAGACGGGGAACAAGATGGCGGCCAGGACGGCGATGATCGCGATCACAACGAGCAACTCGATGAGTGTGAATGCAGCTCTGCGCATGGTGGGGCAACCTCCCGGAGGGTCTTGGTTCGTTCGTTGTCCGGGAGAGTACGCGGTCGGGGTTAACGGATGGCTAGAGAGGCTTCAGGGGAGCGTCAAAGGACCGGCGGCAGGTATTGAGAGAACCGGGAGGCCCGGCGGGAGCCGGCTACAAGAGAAGCACTTCGCCGGACCCCGCGATGGAGGTCCGGCGAGACGAAAGGCAGGCTCAATGGTTAGGGGTGCAGAGAAGTCCTGCACCCTCTCCAGGCGGCTACTGAAGTTGGTGCCCCCACATGATCGCGAAGTCGGTGTACTGCTGAGTCCCCGCAGCGGGGATGTTGATCAGTGTGCTGCCCTTGACCCACTTGGCGTGGCCGTCGCAGTAGCCGCAGTTGACGCCCTCGTTGTGGCGGTCTTGCACCGGGGGCACGGGAACGCGGCCGGTGGGAAAGGCCCCGCTCTCGGTGCCGCTGGGATTGCAGATCCGGCAGTAGACCAGTGCGGACTGGGAGTCACAGAGGCCGATGGTCTGCGCCGGGAACTTGACATCCGCGAGGTTGCGGCCTGCGTACGGCAGATTGTTGCTCACTCCGCAGGTCGCGATATGGGGGTAGTTCACAGCGATCCCCAGCGCTACCGTGGGCGCTGAGGGGCAGCGGAAGACCTGGTCGTTCTTGATGTAGGGGGCCGTCACCTGGTTCCACATCTTGCGGCCCCCGGCACAATCGTGGTCGGCATACCTGGGCAGGTAGTCGTCGTAGTCCTGGGCGTACATCAGGGTGCTGAGAGACAACTGCTTGACATTCGATAGACAGCTCGTCTGTCGGGCCTTCTCTCGCGCCCGAGCGAACACGGGGAACAGGATCGCCGCCAGAATCGCAATGATGGCGATCACGACCAGCAGCTCGATCAGTGTGAAGCCGGACCTCCGCATGGGAGAATACCCTCCTCGACAGAATGTTGCGCAACAACCCTATTCGTCACCGCCGTCCGCCCTCCTTCCCCCGGCATCGTGAGTTCTTCCTAATGTTGACGCGCACATAGAGGCGCAGCCGAAGAGCCGAGCTGGCCCGGCTCATGTCATTCTGGGCGTCAATCTCGCGCCAGCGAGATAGCGAAGAAGCTCGCTGAATGCCAGAGGATTCGTCAAGCTGCTCCGTCCGGGAGCGGACGCTCTCAGAATGACACTCTCGGCCAAAGCGGGCTTTTCGGCCGCACCTCGCAGACACCCTACCGGACCGCAAACACCACCGCCCTGCGTTCTCCGAAGTGGCTGCGCCCCTCCGCGAGCATCTCGAACGAGACCGATGCCTCGCCCGCCACCTGTCCGGCGCGGAGAAGCTCGAACTCAGGCACCTCCCCGGTCTGCAGGAAGGCCGTGTCGGCGGCCAGGGCCGCCCGGAAGGGCACGCCGTACTCCTCGCGCCCGGCCAGGTATACCCGGCCCGTCTCCTCTCCCCCATCCGGCGCCAGCCAGGCGGCTTCACCGATGTTGCCGATTCTGGCCCGGCACATCACCGCGGCCCCGGCGGGCACTAAGACCCTCTCGCCGTGGCGCACCTGGCGCCACTCGCCCTCCCCCACCTTGATCTCCAGCGCGTCGAACTCCGCGTTGAGATACTGCGGAGGGTTGTGGCCGTTGCACCGTCCGCCACCCACCGCGGTCAATGGGCAGGTGGCCGAGTCGGTGCCTGTCCCGGCGCTGCGCAGGGCCACCACCTCCTTGGCCTGAACCGCCGCCAGGTACTGGTCGGAGTACAGCTTCCAGGCGTCCGGGTAGTGTCGATCCAGGTCCAGCTCCATCACTGTCGTGGGCTGAGGGTGGCTTACCTGCTCAAACAGAGGCAGGTACTTGCGCAAGACCCGGCAGGCCGGGCGCTCTGTGCCGTCGGGCTCGAGGATGCCAAAGTCGCTGTTCTCGCCCAGACGGAAGCCGCCCGGCAGCCACCACGGCGCCGCGCCCCGCGAGCCGGATTCGAGGATCATGTCGTAGAAGGCCGCGTACTCCCGCTCCTGCAGCTCCAGGCGGGCCGGGTCGATGCGCACCCGTTCCGGGGTCCATGGCGACTTGAACCCATTCACCGTGAAGCCGAACTCCATCCACACGATGGGCTTCTCGCGCGAGATGTAGCGATAGTACAGGGTCACCAGGCCGCCACGGCGAATGTCTTCGGGTAGCGTGGGCACCGCCCAGCCCCCGGTCTGCAGGTTGTAGCCCTCGGGGTTCAGGAAGTCCATCAGCCGCGCCACACCCACGCTGTGGATGTGGGCGAAGCGGTGCCCCTCGGGGATGCCGCAGGCGCCACCTCGGAAGGAGATCAGGTGCAGGGGGTCCCACCGGCGCAGGGGCAACACGACATCGCGGTACTTGCGGCTGATGATGTCGCTGAAGGCCCGGCGGAAGGCGGCCACGTAGCGGTCCCAGTCGCCGTGGACGGTGCATTGCTCCGTGGTGGGTGTGGGCACCAGCCCTGCCTTGTCCGGCGGGGGCGCAAAGCCCCAGTCGGCCACGGCGTTGGCAATGGAGCCGTACCGCTCCTCGATCCAGTCGTTGAAGTCCTGCACCATCGGCTCCAGGCCGTCGCCCCAGGGCCCGACGATGGGCTCCCAGGCCAGCTCCCAGCACATCACGGCCGGGTGGTGCTTGAGGCCCGCGCTCTCGATGTAGGCCATGAGCTTGTGGGCATCCTCGCCCTGGTACGGCCGGCCGTGGGGCACGATGAAGAAGCAGCGGATGCCGTGGCGCAGCATGCGGTCCAGGAAGTCCTGCTGGTCGCGGAAGGCCGTGGGGTGCTCCGGATCCGGGGGGGCCAGAGCGTGTACCGCGCTGATGGCGTTGATCCCGGTCGACTCCATCCACGCCAGGTCCCGCTCGATGATCTCCGGATCGTAGCATTCCCTGGCGATCAGGTTCAGATGCGGGTAGCCCCCCACCCAGTTGGGGCGGTAGTTGATCCCGTTGAAAAACCACTTCTCATCCCCGAGCATGAAGTCTGAGCCCTCCACACGCACGAAGTCCCGCGGATCTTCAGAGGGCGGCAGGGCAGCGTCAAGGTGATGTCGTATGCTGTCCACCGGGCGCCCGGCCCCGGAGAGCGACACGATCACCTCGTAGCCTCCGGGCCGCCATTCCTCCGGCCGCCAGGTCCACTTCGCTTCGCTGCTCCAGCCGGGCCGGATCTCCAGGTCTGCCGATTGACGGTGTACCTCCTCCCCGTCCGCGGCCACGATACGCAAATCCACATGAGCCCGGCCGGGCTCCTTCCCCGCATTGAGCACCTCGGCGCCCAAGCGCACCTCCTCCCCGGGCCTGTAGGAGAACAGCTCCGCCCCGGCCTCCAGCAGGAAGCTGCCCCGCACCATGGCGCGGGCGGTCTCGACAAGGCACGGTAGCAGGGCCGGCTGCAGCGCATCCTGCGGATCGACAACGGCCGCGTTGGCCCAGATTGAGTTGGGGAATGCGCCATCGCCGATCGTCAGCGAGAGCAGAGCGCCGCGTTTCCTCCCCTCGGCGTCGTAGGCCTCCAGGAGCGGCACCCAGCGCCACTGGCGGCCGCGGTCGAAGCCGCGTCCGCGCTCGCGCCACACCGGGGAGAAGCCCGGAGCGGTCCAGGGTAACTCCAGGTCATTTGCCAAGACGCCCTGCTCTGTGGCCGCCCGCAGCGTGGCGATGCTGTCCATCGGATACAGCTTGTACGAGGGGCAGAGGGCTTCCACCTCGGGGACGGAGAAACTCGCCTCCGGGAGGCCCTGGGCGGAGGAGGACGACAGCCCGCGCACCCAGTAGGTATGGGGGCCGGGGAGCACCTGGCTATTGTGACTGCGAGCGAGGCCCAGTACTAGCCGGCGCACATTCCCCGGGCGGACCTTGTCGCCCGGGCCGCCCCGGCCTTCCGAGGTCGAGTCCTCCCAATAGGGGAAATCCTCCGGCCGCAGGGCGTAGCTGCGCCAGCCGGGCGTGAGGTCCACGCAGACGATCCAGCGCGAGCCGTCCTCCTCATTGAGCTCCACCACCATCTGGCCGGTATCGGCGTCGCCTTTGGCGTCGAAGACCAGGACGCCGTTGTCCTCGGAGAACACGCCGGGCACTTCAGCGCCCCATGTGGTCCAGTTCTGCAGATCACAGGTGATCTTCCAGCAACTCTCGCCCTCGGCGGGGTCGAGGAGGATGGCGTCGGTGCCTTCAGCGGCATCACTGGCTCTTGTCCACTGTCCCGGAGCCACGGCGATCGCTGTGCGCGGCAGTCGGTGGATGTACGCGGCCTTCCAGTCGCTCTCACCCCGAAAGCCGACGGGTGTCGGAGCCATCAGCTCCGCCAGCGCCGGAGCGCCGATGCACAGGACCTTCCCGCCGCTGTGCAGGGCCGCCACCAGTTCGTCTCGGGCGGCCAGAGGCAGCGTCCGGGCGTCGGCGAGGACCAGCAGGTCCAGCTCGTCCGCAGGCAACCGGCGCGCGGACAGGTCCTCCCAGCCTACCTGCGTGACGCCGAAGCCCGCGTCGCCGAAGGCCTCCGCCAGCCCGGAGGCAACCGGGCCTTCTCTATCGCGGAGGATGGCCACGGTTCCGACCTCGCCCCGGGTGAGGTCCAGCGTCTCGCCGGCCAGGCCGGGGCGTCCCTCCGCCCGGAAGGAGGCGAACTGCCCGGCCATGGAGCTGGCCACCAGGCCCGGACGCCCCGATTTCACCGCCGGGCGCTTTTCCAGAGCGTATTCCCGCTCCCAGTAGCTGCCTGAGGCGGTATCGGTGACGCGGCCGACGATCGCGGTCGGGGAGAGCACAAGCGAAAGGTGGTAGCTTTCGCCGTACTCCCATTCCCGGAGTTCGCCCCTGAGTTCTCCCGCCAGCAGCGTCGCTTTGGACCCCGCTCCGCTCTGGGCCTGATGCACCCCCTCCAACCGCTCGATGAGCTCCATGTAGCGCCGGCCATCGGGCCCGGCCACCAGCATGAGCTGCCAGTGGTTCTGAGGGTCCGAAAACAGACACAGACCGGCGTAGGACCACGTGGAGCCGGCGCGGGAGTCCAGGGTGATATCGGCTTCGATGGTGGCTTCGGCAAGCAGGGGGGTGAGGGCCAGGAGCCGGGCATCGCCTGCGGCCGGCTTGAATCGACAGCGCCCCGCGGCGATGTCCCAGGCCCGCGGGCCGTGGAGCTCATAGCGCGCGGGTGCAAGGAAGTCATCCTCCCACACCACATCGGCGACGGCGCTCAGGCAGAGGGAGCACATCAGGGGCAGTGCCGGCAACAGGTATCGCATGGGGGGCTCCTCGTGCGGTCGGGATAGGTCAGTATTCGCAAGCGACGGGGAGCTGCCCTGCCGGGGAGGTGGATTCCCTTGGCCACCGCAACTGTCCCGGCACACCCCGTGCAGGACACCGTTGCCCCGCTACGGAATAGGTCGTTGCCGGCTGTCGGCCCGGCGAGCGTCGCTTCAGGGCCTCACGAGGGGCGTTCCGGGCGCCGGGGTCGAAGGGCGAAGGATGCCGGACTGTAGGGGCGCGGACCCGTGCCGCACCGTCGTGGGTCGCTTCACTCCGACGCCCGCCCACGCGGGCCGGGAGAGAGGTGAAGCGCCCGGCGCAGAGGGCAGAGCGCCCCACGCCCGGCGGTCCGCTGCGTCTGACCGCCAAACCGCATACCGAGCACCAACCTGCACCTGGGGAGTGTGATGGCTGTGGACAGACCCAACGTCGTGCTCGTCCTCGTAGACGATATGGGCTACGGCGACTTCGGGGTCTTCAACGGGGGCTTGAGCCAGACCCCGAGCCTGGATCGGCTGGCGGCCGAGGGCGTGTGCCTGACGCAGCACTACGCCGGTTCGTGCGTCTGCGCCCCCTCGCGGGCGGCGCTGATGACCGGGAGGTACCCCCACCGCACCGGGGCCATCGATACTTTGGAGGGCCGCGGCCTGGATCGTCTCTCCCTGCGCGAGCGCACCATGGCCGACGTCTTCTCCCGGGCGGGCTACGCCACCGGTCTCGTGGGCAAATGGCATCTGGGAGCCCTGGACCCGCGGTATCATCCCAATGCCAGGGGCTTTGCGGAGTTCTGCGGCTTCCGGGGCGGCTGGCAGGACTACTACCAGTGGCGTCTGGACCGCGACGGCCGCTACGAGCAGGCCGACGGCCGCTATCTCACGGACGTGTTCACCGACGAGGCCTGCGACTTCGTCACCCGCCACCGTCGCGAACCGTTCTTTCTGCACCTGACCTACAATGCTCCCCACTTCCCTCTGCAGGCGCCCGAGGAGGACATCGCGCCCTTCGCCGAGACAGGGATGTTCACCCCCGGCGTCAGCGCGCTGTACGGCATGATCCGCCGCATGGACGCCGGCGTCGGGAGGCTGCTGGAGACCATCGGGCAGGCGGGGTTGCGGCGGAACACGATCTTCATGTTCACCAGTGACAATGGCCCGCAGTTCGGCGGTCAGGGGGATATGTGTACCACGCGCTTCAACTGCGGGTACAACGGGGCCAAGGGCAATGTGTACGAGGGCGGCATCCGCGTCCCGATGCTGCTGAAGTGGCCCGCGGGGCTCCCGGTTGCCCGGCGCTGCGACGCGATGGTCCACTTCACCGACTGGCTGCCCACATTGGCCGAGGCCTGCGGGCTGGAGCTTCCCGATGAGATCGCTCTGGACGGCTGCAGCGTGCTGGGCGCTCTGCGCGGAGAGACCGGCACCACTTGTACCCGGCGATTCTGGCAATGGAACCGCTACACCCCGGTGCCGACCTCCAATGCCGCCATGCGCGACGGGAACTGGAAGCTGGTGCGCCCCACGATTCGGGAGACGATGCACCTTTCACAGGCCGATCTGGACATGGACCATGGCCTCAAGTACGAGCCCGACCGCTACCCCGACATCTGCCGGGACCCGGAACCGGAGCGCGCGATACCCGATCCGGAGGCGCCGCTCTTGTTCCATATCCGAAACGACCCTCTGGAACAGAGGAACCTGGCGGCCTCCGAGCCTGAGAGAACGCGACGCATGCTCGCGGAGCTTGAGAGCTGGTTCGAAGAGGTGGAAGCGCAGCGGCGCGCGATCGCGGACTGACAGAGCCGGGCCGGGCCGGTGTCCGGCCCTTGCTGTGGGTGGCAAACCGAAGGTTCCCTATCCCCCGCGGCGAAGTCTGCAGCCGCGCGGTTTGTCTTGTCCACCCTTGGATGACGCTTCGGGAGGGTGAAGTTCGTGCTTACCGGCATAGACTACACAGTGGTCGCGGTGTACTTCGTCGGGGTAGCGGCGATCGGCTGGTTTGCCAGGTCGATGATCGGGGGGATCGACGACTACTTCGCCGGGGGCCACCGGATCCCGTGGTGGCTGGCGGCCATCTCGCACCACGTCTCCGGCTACAGCGCCTTCGCCTTCGTGGGCTATGCGACCGTCGCCTACAAGGTGGGCATCAACGGC
>CAYRFY010000404.1:0-7721 GCA_964423635.1 uncultured Armatimonadia bacterium
CGGGGGGCTGTACGCTTCACGGTGGCGGCGGAGACTACCGCATCACCCGGCCGTGATGGCCCGGGTCGCACTGGAGGTCCGGCCGAGAAGCCCGGTCAGCCCGTCCCATGTCATCCCGGAGCAGCGGCGTCTCAAGCCCGGGCGGCGCAAGCTCAGGCCTGCGCCGCTTAGGCGAAGGATCCTCCTGAATGCCAGGGGATTCCTCGTGCTGCCCCCTCCGGGAGCGGGCGCTCTCAGAATGACACTCCCCGGCGAGTGTGCGCGGCTTGGCCCGGATCTCCGGGCGGCCTACGACATCGGCACTTTCCGAGCTCCGCCCGGCCCGGATCACCTCCTATGGACTTCAAACAGATCGGCGACGTCCTGCAGGCCTATCCCCCCTTTGGTGAGGTCGAGTACCACAAATCCCTCGGGTCCACCAACGACCGCGTGCACGAGCTGGCAAGTGGCGGTGCCTCTGAGGGCCTGATAGTCGTCGCCGAGCGCCAGAGCCGCGGGCGTGGGCGCCGAGGGCACCGCTGGCAGGCGGAGCCGGGCTCTGCGCTGCTGTTCTCGTTGCTCCTCAGGCCCCGGTTCCAGCGGCAGTGCTGGCCCTTGATCGGTCCGGCGGTGGCGGTGTCCGTTTCCGAGGCGATCCTTGCGCTCACAGGCCTTAGTGCGCGCTGTAAGTGGCCCAATGATGTGCTGCTGCCCAGACCTCGCTCCGCGGTGCCCGGGAAGGTCGCGGGCATCCTGGCGGAGGCCAGACAGGACCATGTAGTGGTGGGCATCGGCATCAATGTGACCGCCGCCCCCGAGCTGCCGGCGGAGGAGGTATCGCTGCCCCCGACGAGCCTGGCGGAGGCCGGCGGCGAGCCCCCTGCGCGGGAGGCCCTGCTCGCCGACGTGGCTCGGCACCTGGCCGCCCACTACCGGGCTCTGCAAGAAGGGGATGCCCGCGCCCTCCACCGCGCCTATACCCGGCTTGACATCACCGCCGGAAGGGCGGTAACGTTGCAGCTTGGGCAATGCGCGGTGCGTGGTGTGGCGATGGGCATGGACCCCACCGGCGCGTTGATCGTGGAAACAGAGGCCGGCGTGCGGCACTTCCCCGCGGGCGACGTGCACCCCGACTGGGAACCCGGCGATTGGATGATCGGATGAGAAAGAGAAGCTCGGACTTCACCACTGCGGCGCCAACGATCGGGCAGGGCGGTGTTTGCCCTGCCTGTCGGTCCCCGTGGGCGATGGTGGCTGCCGTGTTGGTCTTGCTTCCGTGGGGGCAGGCTCCGGGCCGATGTGGCACGGCGGCGGAGTTGCTGCGGGGTGCCGCGTACCTGACCTGCGGCGACTTCGGGACAGCCGAGAGCACCTTCGGGTCCGTGAGGCGTGTGGACGGTGTGTGTGCGGTGGCCGCCGCCGGGGAGGGCGCCGCCCAACTGCTGGCCGGAAGAGGCGCGGAGGCGATGGCCTCGTTCGAGGAGGCCCTGTCTTTGCAGGCCGACCTGTGCTGTGCGTATGTAGGGTTGGGCGCGGCCCTTTGCCTGCAGGGCGACTATCGGGAAGCTCTGGAGCAGTACCGGATGGCGACGGCGGCGCGGCCGCTGAGGCCCGGAGGCCCGCTGGCGGGTGAGGCGTACGCGGCCTGTGCTCTGGGCCTGTACGACACCGCCGCGGGGCAGGCGCGCGCGGCCCTGGCCGCCGAGGCGGAGGAGCCGCTGGCCACCTACGTTCTGGCCGCCGCTGAGCTTGCGCGGGGCAATCCCGCTTTCGCCGCACAACTGGCGCCTTCCCAGCGTCCCTTCGCGCGGACGCCGGTGCGCCCCATCGCGCTGGGCTCCTGCCTGCTGCAGCCGGGGGTGGCCTTTTGGGAGGCGCACGCCGCCGAGGACCGCGCCCGGCTGGCCGTCACCGGCCTGGGGGCTGTCGCGGAGGTGCACGGCACCCGAACGGGAACCCCGAACCCCGCGCCCACCCCGGGGCTGAGCATCGAGCGGCCCGGGGAGGGAGCCGTTCTGGAGGGCGCCGTCACCATTGAGGTGTCCGCTCCCCCCGTGCCCGAGCTTCACTACGTCAGTATGAGCATCGGCGAGCGGCAGGTGGGGGTGGTGTCCATCGCCCCGTATAGTCTGACCTTCGACACCCGCCGCCTGCCCGACGGCCCCGTGCAGATCCGGGCCGACGCGTACGATGAGAACGGGGCGATGACGGCGACGGCAACGGTCGCGGTGACGGTCCGCAACGGGAACCGAACTTTGGCCCCCTCGGAGCTGGCCGCTCGGCAGCGGGTCGCGGAGATGCTGGAGCAGTTGCTGCTGCCCTCGATCCCCTCGCCCACGCGCCTCCAGCTCGCAGGCCACGGACTGTCGCAACTGCGGCAGGTCGTGCAGGCCGCCGCGGCCTTCGAGAGCGCCTTCTCCTACGACCCCGGAGTCCCCGGCCTGAGAGAAGACCTTGCCCTGGCCTACCGGGATGTGGGGCTGAACGTCTCCGCAATGCCTCGGGAGATCCGCTCCCTGGCCGATCCCAAGGCCGTCGCACTCACCTTCGACGATGGGCCGCATCCGCTCATCACCCCCTGGGTCCTGGACGAGCTGGACAAGGGCCGTGCCAAGGCCACGTTCTTCTTGGTGGGTAAGCAGGCCACCTTGTACCCCGAGCTGGTGCGGGAGATCCGCCGCCGCGGGCACGAGATCGGCAGCCACTCGTACGCCCACTACAGCCTGCGGCACCTCACCGAGGTCGAGTGCGCCCAGGACCTGGTCAAGAGCCGGCTGGCGTTGCGCGAGGCCTGCGGCGAGACGGTAGAGCTGTTTCGGCCTCCGGGCGGCTACTACGACGCCACCGTAAGACGGGCTGTGGGGGGCACGGGGTTCGTGGGTGTGTTCTGGACCTGCAACATCACCAGCTACCCCGGCCTCGAGGGGAAGCGGATCGCCGCCGATATGGGGCGCAAGTGCGCCAACGGCGGGATCATCCTGCTCCACAACGGAGAGGACGAGACCCTGGACACCTTGCCCTATCTGATCCCCGAACTGCGCAAGCGGGGGCTGCGCTTTGTGACGATTCGGCCCGAGGCGGGCGAGCTGGCCCGGGCCGGCACCGTCGATGAGAGGGGCAGATAGTTGCTTCGCCGGCTGCTCGCCACATCGCTTTTGGGACTCATCCTCTGTGGGGCGGGAAACGCCGAGCAGGCGGTGCCTGTCCTGGACCCCAATGCGGCCTTCTTCCCCGATGCCTCCCTACCGCCCGCTAACGACCTGCTCGAGGCCCCGGCCGGCACCCGCGGCTTCGTCTTTTCCGGCATGGACGGTCGATTCTACTTTGCAGACGGGACGCGAGCCCGGTTTTTCGGCATCAATGTCGCCAAAGACTCGGTCTTCCAGCCCCCTGAGGTGATTGACCGGGCCATAGCCGCCATCGCCCGGGCCGGCTTCAACCTCGTCCGGCTGCACCACGTCGATGACGAGGGCGGCCTACTCCCCGCCGCCCGCGCCGGCCAGACGCCCCGCATCGCCCAAGACCGCCTGCAGTCCCTGGACTACTGGATCGCCGGCCTCAAGGCCCACGGCATCTACGTCTGCCTCGACCTGCTGGACTTCCGCACCTTCCGGGAGGAGGAGGGGGTGCCCTCCGGACCGGCCCTGGGGCGGGGAGCCAAGCCCTACGCCTTCTTCAACGAGCACCTGATTCAGTTGCAGCGCCGCTATGCCCAGGAGCTCTTATTCGATCACATCAACGCCTACACGGGATTGAGCTATGCCGCGGACCCGGCGGTGTGCATGGTGGAGCTGTGTGATGAGAACGGGCTGTTTCACCAGCGCAAGCGACTGGGCGAGCTGGTGGCTCCCTACGGCGAGGAGCTGGTGAGACGCTGGAACTACTGGCTGCTGGCCAGGTACGGCTCCCGGGAGAAGCTGGCGCAGGCGTGGACGGATGAGACCCGCGAATGCTCGCTGTGCGACGACGAGGATCCGCGGCGGGGCAATGTGGCCCTGCCCGGCGTGACTGAGGGGGGGCCGCAGGAGCCCGCCCGCATGGCGGACCGGAGCATGTTCTTTGCCGACCTGCACCGGGAGTATTTCCGCGGCATGGTGAGCTTTCTGCGCGCCCGCGGGCTGCGCTGCCCCATCTCGGCGGTCACCGAGCCCGACTGGCTCCCCGACCTGTGGGCCAGCGCGCAGGAACTGGATTTCATCGCTACCAACTACTACTTCGACCACCCCTACTATCGCGCGGGGAGCGAGTGGCAACTGCCGGCGTTCTTCACCGGGCAAAACGTGCTGGGCGACACCGACGGCGACAGCTTCGCGGCCACGGTGGCCGCCTGCCGCGTGCCGGGCAAGCCGATGGTGATCCGCGAATGGGGCGTGTGCTGGCCCAACCCCTGGCGCGGAGCGGGAATGCTGGAGGCCACGGCGTACGCGTGCCTGCAGGATGTGGACGCCATGATCCTGTTCACCCTGGACACCCGCGCCGATATGAGAAAGCTGGGCTTCTTCGACGTCCGCTGCGACCCTCTGCGCTGGGGGCTGGCGTCGGTCTGTGCCCGCATGTACCTGTCGGGCCAACTGGAGCCCGCGCGGCACTCGGCGGTGATCCATCACTCGGAGGGAGACGTGTTCCTGGCCAACGGGGGCGCGGCGCCGGCGGCCGTCCACCAACTGGGGCGCGTCGCCCGGGTTAGCAACGTGCTGGGCGGCAAGCCTTCCGACTCGCCGGGCGACATCACGGTGGCTTCCGGACGCGCGGCGGACGTGGCGTATACGGGGGAGCGGACGGTAATCTGCTCCGACCACTTCGTAGCCGACGCCCACGGCAGTCGCGGCCCCAGCGCGGCGGAACGCAGCGGCTATCCGGCTCCGAAAGCGGCGGTCAAGGACGAGGCCCTCAAGTTCGGCGGCACCGTCTTCCCGGCCGGTGTCACCCGGACCCTTCCGCGCTATACCCCCTTTGCGGTCTCCGAGGTCACGGCCCGGGAGCACCTGCGCCCCTTCGGCATCAGCGCCGACGGCGCCCGCTGCCTGGGCATCCGCGACATGCACCGCGAAAACTACGTATTCGGTGAGCTGAGCTCGGACCTCAAGCTCCGCGTGTCCATGGACCTCTTGGGGCGTGTGGTGGGAGGGGCGATCGGTCACGAGGCCGTGGAGCGCGGCCGCTTCACCTCGGATACCGGCCAGATCGTGGTGGCCCAGGACCCGGGCCTGATGTGGATCAACGCCCCGGGCATACTGGCACTGGCCGGCGACGTCAAGGGCAGCCGATCCCTCACCGCCGGAGCCCTGACGCTGCACCCGAACACCTCACCGGTGGCCTGCGTGTGGCAGAGTCTGGACGGCTCCGGGCCCGAAGAGTCCCGGAGCTGGACGATCAAGTACGTCACCGGCGCCCGCAATGAGGGCCAGCAGGTGCGGGTCCATCAGGAGAAGAAGGACGGCACCATCTACGCTCTGGACGACATGGGCCAGGCCCCCGTGCACACCGACGGTCGCCCGGCGACGGACCCGGTGCGCATCATGCTGGGCGAGCAGACGGTCCTGGTCTGCTACATGCAGGGTGGTACGCTGGAGCTATGCCGAGACGGTGAGGACTACTATCTGTTCTGCGACACACCGGGGATCAAGATCGAGCTGCCCTCGCTGCAGGTAGGTGCCGCGGCGGCGTACTATGCTCCGGTGGGCGAGCAGCCGGCCGTGCGGCCCCTGCAGCAGCCCTTCGTGTGGCCCGAGGGCACGGCGCTGCTGCACATCCGGGCGGCGGAGGGCTAGAGGTGCTTCCAAAGGCGCGTTTCTTGACGTATCAGGCAAGCTCGGGAGCCGCAACCAAGCCGTTGGCCACCGTCCCGCCCTGCGGGATCGCCGCCCGGCCGTGGCACCGACGCGAGGCAAACCTCCGCGGCGTGCTCGTGGGTTTGAGCCGGAGCCTGCCATGGATGCGGCCGCAGAACCGGGTGTGCCGTGAAGATGTGATCCTGAGCGTGAATCTCGCGCAGCGAGATAGCGAAGGATCTCGCGATATGCATGGGGATTCCTCGAGCTGCTCCCTCCGGGATCGGACGCTCCTGCAATGACATCGCCGGCCGGGGCGGGCTCCCGGTCTGCTCTACCGCGGCCTTAGCAGGAGCTAACGTGCGCCGAGGGGGCCGGCGGACTTGCCGAGGGCCCGCGCGGTGTGACCCCATCCCCTGCCAACTCTCACTCCACGGAGGACCGCCATGGAGATCAGCCTGTTTGATTGCGTCTCACCCCTGGACTATCGCTACTACGGCGATGACCCGAAGATGATCGAGCTGCTGGCGCCGTATGTCAGCGAGCGGGCGTATATCGCCTCGGAGCTGGAGGTGGAGGCCGCGGCCGTGCGTGTCCTCGCCCGCCGCGGCGTGTGCTCCGACAGCATCGCCGACGAGGTAGCGGCGGCCATCGGGCAGGTCACCCCCGAGGAGGTACACGAGGAGGACCGCCGGATTCATCACGATACCCGGGCCATGGTCAACTGCCTGCGCGCGAAGGTCAGCGATGAGGCCAAGCCCTACGTGCATTTGTGCCTGACCAGCTTCGATGTGAAGGACACCGCTTTGGCCCTGCGGCTCAAGCGCGCGGCGCAGGAGGCCGTGATCCCCGAGCTGCTCGCCCTGGAGAAGGTCCTCCTCGAGCTTTCCGAGCGGGAGAAAGCCACGCTGCAGATGGGGCGCACCCACGGACAGCATGCGGTGCCCATCACCTTCGGCTTCGCCATCGCCCAGTTCGTCAGCCGGCTGGGGGGACGCATCGAGACTCTCCGCCGGGCCGCGGAGAACCTCAAAGGCAAGCTCAGCGGCGCCGTCGGGGCCTACAATGCCGGTGCCCTGTTCTTCGACGACCCCATCGATTTCGAGCGTGAGGTCCTCGCCGAGTTAGGGCTGGAGCCCTCCCCGGCCTCCACCCAGATCGTCGAGGCCGAGTTCGTCACCGATTACATGCACGCCCTGGTCTCGGCCTTCGGGGTGCTGGCCAATCTCGCCGACGACATGCGGAACCTGCAGCGCACGGAGATCGCCGAGGTCGGCGAGCTGTTCGAGGCCAATCAGGTGGGCTCCTCCACCATGCCGCACAAGCGCAATCCGTGGAACTTCGAGAACGTCAAGAGCCTGTGGAAGGTCATGGTCTGCCGCATGCAGACCGTCTACGCCGACCAGATCTCGGAGCACCAGCGAGACCTGACCAACTCCGCCTCTCAGCGCTTCCTGCCCGAGGTGATCGTGGCCCTGGTCAACTCCTCCCGGCGGCTGCAGCGGATCATGGGCAAGCTGGTCACCGACCGCGAGAGCATGAGGCGCAACTTCGAGCTGACCGCGGGGATGGTGGTGGCCGAGCCGGCCTATATCCTCCTGGCCGCCCACGGTCACCCCGATGCCCACGAGGCGGTGCGGAAACTGACCATCGAGGCGCAGGCCTCGGACCGGGGGCTCAATGAGGTGCTGGACGAAGCGGGCGAACTGCAGCCGTACCTGACACAGTTCACCCCCGCCCAGCGCGAGCTACTCCGCGATCCGGCGCGCTACCTGGGGGCGGCGGTGGAGAAGACCGAGGCCCTGTGCGCCATGTGGAGACAAAGACTGGGGCTCTAGATGCCTATATGCACCGACTTGTGCACAGATGAATCAAGTTCTGGGGTCGCGATCACGCCGTTCGTGAACGTCCCGCCATGCGGGACCCGACTCGGCGATCCCGCCCTGCGGGATCGCCGCCGGGCCGTGTCGC
>CAYRFY010000405.1:0-7698 GCA_964423635.1 uncultured Armatimonadia bacterium
TTCGGGCGCGCTTGCGGCCAAATGTGGCTCCGGTGCGTTCATGCATAATGTGAGTTTCCAGCCCGACTCGGCGGGCCCAAGGCCCGCCGCACCGGGGTTCTCGTCCACGCCGCCATTGCTCTGTCGGCGAAGAAACTTGGGGTCGGACGCCGTGCCGTTGCCGTCAGCCCCGAAGGGGCGACATATCCTTGCCACGGGCTTACGCCCGTGGATTCCAGCCCTCCACCCCTCACGTCCCTCTAGAACTCCCACCTGAACTCCGGATTCTGGTCCTTCACCACCTGGATGATCCGACTGACCTCCAGCGCGTCGGCATTCGCAACTGGGAACGGCACGCCCTCGCGCACCGCCCGGTACAGATGCCGGGCCGTCTCAATCTCGACCTGGACCCACACGGGCGCGTCGGACTGAACCGTCTGCGTCTCCTCACGCCAAGGCAAATCCATGTCGCTGAAATACCCGCCACCGATGGGTGGGGAATCCGTGTGGGCGGCCGCCTCGGGGAACTCAAAGCCGGGGTCCAAATAGCGCAGGCGGATCTGGTTCTCGTCCGGGCACACCAGGCTCCCGCGGCTCCCGTAGACCGTGCAGAAGGGCCCGGAAATGGCCACGTTGTGGCTGATCTCCAGATCGACCACCATCCCGTTTTGGCCGGTCAAAACGACCTTCACGTGGGTCTCTGCATCGGCGATGGCGTTGACGCGCTTGAGGTTGCCCCAGATATCCTTCACAGGGCCGCCGATGAACTGCATGGCATGGTCGATGATGTGGGAGCCCCAGTTGTTCAACTGGCCGCCACCGTACTGCAGATAGGCCTGCCAATCGGCCCGGCGGGCGAAGCCATGGTTGCGGCACAGCTTGACCTCTATGATCTCGCCGAGAATGCCGCTCCTGGTGATTCCGAAGATCTGCTGCATGGCCGGCTCGAAGCGGTGATTGTGCAGGAAGAAGAGCTTGCCGGGGTAGTTGCGGTCGGCCCGGCGCAACTGCTCGATCTCGCGATAGCACATGGCAATGGGCTTTTCGAGCAAGACGATCTTGCCGGCGGCGAGGGCCTGCAACGCGTTGGCCACGTGGGTCAGTGAACGCGTGGCGATGATGACCAGCTCAACGTTGGGGTCGGCCAGCAGGTCGTCGGGATTGACATACCCGGCGCAGCCAAACTCCGCGGCGCGCTGGTCGACCTTGGGCTGCTCGACATCACAAACAGCGGCGACCTCGTACAAGTCCTTCAGAGGGGCAAAGTTCTGAATATGAATAGACCCAATGCGCCCCAGCCCCCAGGCTCCCAGCTTGATCGCTGACATGCTTAAGTCTCCTGTATACGAGAAGCTCCCCGGCCGACGACTCCAGCGCACTGCCAAGCCGCGGTCGGTGGCTCTGTCGGCCCCTGACAACCGTGTTGACTTCTCTCTTTAGCTCCGGCAACCTCCCTGGGTGTTGTGATGCTTGATTCGGCGACTGCTGTCTCCGGTTGCTTGGCTGGTCTCTGGCCTGCTGCGTGATGGCCGTCACCTGTGGGCCCGGGCCCTTCGAGAGCAGGTGGCAACGTGCAGCCGCCCGGAGGCCCGAAGAGTGAACGCGCCCTTCAGTCGCCCCGCAAGCGGGGGGAGGCCCTGCCGTCGGCGCCTCGCGGCCATAGAGCGCGTGCCAAGCCGGAACCTGCCCTACCCTGAGGCTTCGGCGCAGCCTCCCCTCGGGCGCAGGTCTCGGCCAGCAGGGCGCGGAACAGCCTAGATCCGTTTGGAGCACAGTCGGAGGTTCTCGAGATGCTTCAGGCCCTGGTGTGCACCGCCCTGCTCCTGTTGGCCACGCAGGCTTCAGCCGAGCCCCTGCCTTGGCCCTTCAACATGACCGTTGAAAAGGTCGCCGACAGCCCACAGGGGATCACCATTGCCACCACCGGTGGCGTCTTCGACTTGCGGCCCGACACCGGGACGGTCGCGCTGAGCCAGCGTATCGGCGCGCAGCGCGAGGTGGCGGCGCTGTGGCTGAAGCCGCCGGCCATGGACGGCTTGAGGGTCATCGAGCAGAGCGCCGAATCCGTCAGGCTGCGCAGTCGCCGGGGCCTCCGCGTGACGGTCACCTGCGATTCCGTATTGCGGATCGAGTGCCGCCGCGATGCGCTGACGATGGCACTGACCGGGAGGTTCACCCCTCAGTCCGTCCGCTCCGAGCGCCCCGGCGTCCTGGCCCTGGATAGCGTCGGTGGGCTTGGGCTGTACCCGCTTCCCGAGCTGCCCCGACCCATGGCCGTCGAGCACCTGTCCACAGGGTTCACCATCCGGCAGGACCTACCGGCCCGAAGCGCCCTGCTGATCGGCGTCTGCCCGCCCCGTGAGTACAACTTCAGCCAGCACGCCGAGGAACGAATCGTCCACCAGTTCCCCCAGCTCACGCCTGGTGTGTGGATGAGCGACGGGGGCTCCCCGCGGGCACTGCCGACGGATGAGGAGCTGCGCCGGTGGCGCAAGGTGGCGAAGGTGCTCGTCTTGCACCTCGAGTTCTGGGATGGCTTCGGCGTGCGGCGCATCAAGCCCAAGGACCCGGCACGCTTCCGCGAGGTTGTCGACCTTGCGCATGAGCTCGGCTTCCTGGTGCTGCCGTACAGCTCACCTTACTACTACCAGCCCGCCCTGGGATCGGGCGGCAAACTCCGCCCGGACGCAACCGCCGTCTACCTGGAGGAGGCCAAGTGGCTCCTGGACGAGTACAAGGTCGACGGCCTCTACTGGGATGGCGAGTTCACGGACATCCTTCAGGCATGGGAGTGCATCCGGGAGACCCGCAAGCTGCTTGGCGGTAGACGGCTCTACGTTCACTGCACCACCAACCCGCTCCCCTACCCGGATCTGTACTGCCCCTTCGTGAACTGCTGGGCTGACTACCTGCTGCGCGGCGAGGGTCTCCCGCGCCCCACCGTCGATCAGCTCTATCTGCGGTACGTGGTGTCCGGATATGGCATTAGCAACGCCATCGGGGAGCTTTGCTATGACGCCTGCCGAGTCGACCAGGCGATGGTCGACTGGGCCCTGTGGGCCAATGCACGCATCCCCTACTGGCCCGGGCGGCAGGTCCATGGCGGGCGCAAGTACTTCCTCACCCCCGAAGAGGAGGAGGTCTTCCGCGACCTCTACCTCCCCGCGGCGGACCGGGTCAGGGGGCCGGCCGACTACGCGCCCCTGGCTGCCGTCGGGGAGCAGGAGTGGTCGGCGCGGAAGCGTGAAGTGGAGGCGGAGGTCGAGGCGGGGCACAGGGCCTTCGCGGAGTACCTCAAGGCCCAGCAAGAGCGGCACGGCGTCACCGCGGCCCACAACCTGGCCGCGTTCAAATCCGGTCAGTGCTCCGGCTGGGTCCAGCGACGGGCAGGCCCCCACGGCATCGGCTACCCGCTGGAGTATGCCACCGACCAGAACCCCGACACCTACTGGGGGGCCGACTTCCTGCCGCAGTGGACAGCCGTCGACCTGGACGCCACGGAGACCATCAGCCGCATCTGGGTCCAGACCTACTTCGGGGACGAGAGGTACTACCACTACCGCGTGGAGGTCTCCGCCGACGGCCGGTCATGGGTCCGGGTTGGGGAGAAACTGGACAACGTCCTATCCACCGAGAAGGGGGACGAGTACAGGTTCCCCCCGTGCCAGGCCCGGTACGTACGAGTGACGATCCTGCACAACAGCGCCAACAACGCCGGACACATCGTGGAGCTGGGGGTGTACCGCTAGGCCGTCGTCCCGGGAATTCCGAGGACATCAGACTCAATCGCCATCACGTCCGGGCTTCGGTCCTCGCTTCTGCTCTCGCAGCACGCGCCCAGTCTGCCGCTCCACCTCAGCCACGAAAACCTCACTGCCGGCGGGGCGACCTGTGCGCTCGCCCCGCCGCAGCCCGTCCTCCCACGCGGCCACGACAGCCACGTGCACGTGGCCGGGCATCAATCGGCAGGCCCAGAGCTGCACACCAGCCTGCGCACACCACTCGGCCCCAAGGTCAAGATGGCCCCCAATAGTCGTCGTCGAGGAAGCAAGTCGGCAGCCGTCGGTTGCCACGCTTGTGGACAGCCGAGGACAACGACGCGCGCGCGGCAGGGGGGCAGTGTCACACCCGGGGGTGCCCCCCGCCAATGGTTATCTACTGTGCCCCCGGAACACTGTCACCACAATGCCCAGTCGACTAGCTCCCCGGCTGCCAGTCAGGACTGGACTCGTCGGCGCGTTTGGTGTTGGTCAGGTTGGTCGCCGTACCCCCGCCGGCGGCAACCGCGAAGACGTCCCAGTAAGGTGCCTGCGCCCCGATGCCGAAGTACGCCAGCTCGGTGTCCCCCGGCCCCCACGTGGGCTTGGAGTGATTGCCGGTGGTGACTTTGGTCTTCTGGGCCAGGTTCAACTGTCCGTTGTCATAGGGCGCTACGAAAAGCCCGACCTCAGCGCCCATCCGGAAGGCGAGCTTGTTGCCATCGTTGCTCCAGGCTGGCTGCCCGGCGTCGGCCAGCAGGGACTGCGAGGAGCCCGTCGGATCGCCGTACGTGATCACACGAAGCTCGTTGGTGTAGGCGCCGTTGACCGCAGCATAGAACCAGTACACGATCTCGTTCCCTCCGGGCCGCCAGGAGGGCAGATAGAGCCGCACGTCCTTGGTCGTGTCGTCGGTGGGAACATAGACCAGTGAGGTGAGTTCACCGCCGGCTGCCGGGACCAGGTAGACGTGCTGGATGAGCCCATCCTTGGCGCGACCGCGGGTGAAGACGATGCTCTGCCCGTCCGGTGACCAGTCCGGATCGGCATCCGTGGCGTAACCGTCGGTCGGAGAGAGCAGTGTGGGTGTCGTCAGTTGTCTCACCGGGTTGCCCGCGGCGTCCATGATGGCGATGCACCTGACCGTGGAGCCATCGGGCGCCGTCGTGGGGGCGCCGTACGCGATTCTGGTCCCATCGGGCGACCAGGCCGGGTCACATCCCGCACGGAGCAGCGTCTTGCCCGAGCCGTTGGTGTACATGGTGTAGATGGTCGCCGTCGTGTTGAGGCCGGCGACGTAGGCGAGCTTGGTGGGCGTAGGAGTGGGGCCCGGGGGCGGTTTGGCCGCGGTCTGAGCGTCAGTCTGGTCCGTGACACCTCCCCCGGAACAGCCGCACAACACCAATCCGAAACCGAGCGAGGCGAGCATTCCTATCCGGCCCAGCGACCGTCTCATGTCAGTCCCTCCTTCAGGATTCGGCTGTCCTGCCGGCCCTGCGGCGCGTGCCACCGTGTGTCCAATCGACCGAAGCGGGGCAGCGGGAGCAGGACCTGCGCCGCTGTTGTGCGAATATCATACTCAGTTTGTGGCGTCGGGAACGCTAAGTGTCGTTTTTTCGGCACACATTATGTCGGATAGTTGGGAGGAAGGTTCGTGAAGCCCTCACAGACTGCCGGCCTGTTCCTGGCAACCTGGCGTGCGCAGTGGGCGCGGCTGACGCGCCAACAGCTTGCGATTGCCGTGTCGGCCCAACTGGGCAGGCCGCGTGCGGTGGACGTGAGTCTGGTACGGCGGTGGGAGGATGGACAGCCGCCGAAAACTCTGGCGGAGCTGGACGCTCTGTGCGCAGTCATGGCGCGTCACGGGCTGCAACGACACGAGGCGCGCCGTTTCCGCGAGACAGTGTTTCTCGCTTGCGTCGACCGCCACTACCCCGACCTCATGGCCGATGAGAACATGGCATATCGCTCAGACCTGGAGGAGTGGGCCCGAGCTCTCGAGCGCGCGGCCGTGACTGACCCCGCAGGCGACGCCGATCTGGATGTGGTGGCCCTGGTGGCAACCTTGCATGAGATCGATCAGGCGCTGCTGGAGCCGTCACGGTCCAGCCGGATCCAACGCCGGCAACAGGCGGTGGCGCAGTGCATACTGCGGACGCGGCTGGCCTGCGGCAAGCACACCCCACTGCGGCTCGCGGTGGCTGCGGACGAGTTGCACCGCGCGGCGATGGATGTCGCGAGGCACTTTGGTGAGGCGGGTCTGGACCCCTGGCATTCGCGCAGCGGGTTGCGGCGCCAGCGGCTCTGGGCGCTGTCGAACTTCGGGGGGTCCGTGGCAGCCGCCGAAGAGCTCCTAGAGCTCTACCGCACGGCCTGCGACGCCGCCGGCCCCTACGTCATCGACACCCATTACTCCGCCGCCCTCAACGGTTTCGTCGCCAACCACATGCCGCTGCCGCCAGAATTGCAGGGAGCCCAACGTCGCCTCCGTCTCGCGGAAGCCGAGGACCATGGTGTGACCGCGCTCGAGGGCTTCCGCATGGTGCTGTACAGAGCGGCCATACACGAGCGAGACTGGGCACAGGCGGAGGCCGAGTTGGAGACGCTAACGGCCTGGCGCGATTGCGACACGCACCGTCAGGCCCTGTGGTACGAGTGCGCCGGGCAACTGGAACGGCTGCGGGGAAGACCCGCTGAGGCCCTGGAGTACTATGCCCGCGGCCTGGAGACGTCCTTGCGGTGGCACGATGAGTTCCTGGAGGGGGTCTGCCGGGAGCAGTTGGAGGTCTGTGAGCGCCAACAGGCCAGGCTCCAACCGCGGCGCTCGGGGCATGAGCGAGCAACGCCGGCGTCGAAGCCATGAGCCGCGCCGCCGGGCGTTTGGCATATGGTAGGCGCCCGGGCGACAGGACCTGGCCGAAGTGGGCGCGTGCCGACGTTGTCTCGCCAACCCCGCCGGGCGCACCCAAGGCCCGCTCGCACCGCTTTGAGCCCCCCGGGTTCCGGGGGCACCATACCTAATCGGCGTCACGTCGGGGCTTCGGCCCTCGCTTCTGCGGTTGCAGCACGCAGCCCGCCCTCCGGCGCCGGGACGCCGACTAAGTGGACGTGGTTGGGCATCAGGCACCAGGCCCAGACCGGCACCTCACGCTCCGCGCGCCACCGGGCTATCAGGTCCAAATAGACCCAAGAGTCTCCGTCGCCGAGGAAGAGCGGCCGGCGGCGACTGCCACGCCTGGCGATGTGGTGTGGGTAGCCGGGGACAACGACGCGCGAGGCAGGGGCATGGGGGGTACGTAGCACCCGTCGATCCGCCGCGTCAAGGGTTATGTATGGTGTCCCCGGAATACGCCCCGCCAGTACCCACGGTCCACACTGCGCTGTAAGGCCACCGGGCTATCCCCATTGAGCGAAAAAGGATCAGAATCATTTTCTACCTGCGGTAATTGACTGTAAAATGATGCTGCGCTACTCTTATGGCGCTATATCCGTCGTTTGACGCTCTGTGCTCGCAGCGTACTGACATTGCGCGCGATGTGGGGGGAGCGACAGATGCAGCCACCGGTTTCAGGGGTGGTACCCATAACACACGCCATCGCGGTGCTGACTGACCGCGCCACGGCTGCAGCGTTTGTGCGCCCGGGAGCTCGCTCTCCCGGGCGCTTTGCTTTGCCCGGCACCCCAGACAGACAGGATGATGGTGGATGATGCTCTGTGGCCAGAGGCCTGTGTGGCAGCCGGTGCTCATCGCCCTGCTCCTCACCGCGTGGGCGTACGCTTCCGGTCCGTCGGTGTCGGTTACGCTCGACGGCCCCAGTGAGGGCTGGCACAGTGAGGACCTCACCTTCACGGCCGGCGGCGACTACAGCATGGACGGCGCGACCCAGCAGGAGGTGCAGGACGGGGAGGCCGGCGTATCGGAGGCCTACGCCTGGTCGTACGCACCGGCCCAACTGATCGC